>JAGPFK010000222.1 GCA_018056585.1 Clostridia bacterium
TGGAGACGTCGTCATGGGCATCCCTAAAAATCGCTTCGAAGACATCCTTGAGGAAGTTAAGAAAGAACGAGGCGTCAAGCTGGATACCGAACTTGACGCTGAACCCATGAAAGAGGTTGTGGCCCGATTCAAGAAATTATATGAGGATGAAATAGGGGAACCTTTTCCTCAGGACCCCAGGGAACAGCTGCTTCAGGCTATAAAGGCTGTTTTCCGTTCATGGAATAATGAACGCGCCATTGTCTATCGGCGCATGCATGATATTCCAAGCAGCTGGGGAACAGCGGTGAATGTTCAGGAGATGGTCTATGGGAATATGGGTGAAACGTCCGGTACCGGCGTGGCCTTTACCCGTGACCCGGCAACCGGTGAGAAAAAACTCTACGGCGAATTTTTACTGAACGCGCAGGGAGAAGATGTCGTAGCCGGCATTCGCACACCGCAGCCAATCGAACGCCTGAAGGAAATCATGCCGGATGTCTATGAGCAATTTTGTGAGATTGCCAATAAGCTCGAGCAGCATTACAAAGATATGCAGGATATGGAATTTACCATTGAGCGCGGCAAATTGTTTATGCTGCAGACCCGAAATGGCAAGCGGACGGCTGCCGCTGCTCTGAAAATTGCGGTGGATATGGTTGAGGAGGGGCTTAATACCAAGCGGGAAGCGCTCATGAAGATTGATCCCAAACAACTGGATGCGCTGCTTCATCCGACCTTTGAGCCTTCCGCTTTAAAAGCGGCCAAACCGATTGCAAAAGGACTGCCGGCATCTCCTGGCGCGGCGAGCGGAAAGATTTATTTTACGGCTGAAGACGCGGTGGCTGCGGCACAGCGAGGCGAAAAGGTCATATTGGTCCGGCTTGAAACCTCCCCTGAAGACATACAGGGTATGAGCGTGGCGCAAGGAATTCTGACCGGCCGCGGCGGCATGACTTCCCATGCGGCTGTGGTGGCGCGCGGCATGGGTAAGTGCTGTGTTTCCGGATGTTCTGAACTGGTGATTAATGAAGACGGTAAATTCTTTCTGACCAAAGACGGAAAGCGCTTCAATGAGGGCGATTATTTATCCCTGGACGGCTCAGCCGGCTATGTTTACAGCGGGGAGATCAAAACGATGGAGGCGCGCCTTTCAGGAGATTTTGCCACCGTTATGTCATGGGCTGACGAGTTCCGTAAACTCAAAGTCAGAACCAACGCGGACACCAAAACGGACGCGGCCAAGGCGGTTGAGCTGGGAGCCGAAGGCATCGGCCTGTGCCGGACGGAGCATATGTTCTTTGAAAAAGACCGGATCTTTGCCTTTAGGCAAATGATCGTCGCAAAAGATGAAAAAAGGCGCCGCGCCGCCTTGGAGAAAATTCTGCCTATGCAGCGGGATGATTTCATCAGTATTTTTGAAGTGATGCGGGGCATGCCCGTCACGATTCGCTTACTGGATCCGCCTTTGCATGAGTTCTTGCCCCAGACGGAAGAGGAAATCATGGAATTAGCTGAAGCACTCGATATGGACGTCTTAGAATTGGGCGATTTTATCCTCAGTATGCATGAAGTCAACCCCATGATGGGGCATCGTGGCTGCCGGCTGGCGGTGACCTTCCCTGAAATTGCCGAGATGCAGACGCGTGCCATCATAGAAGCGGCGCTTGCGGTGAACCAAAACGGGTTGTCTGTGATCCCGGAAATTATGGTGCCCTTAACGTGTGACGCAGCCGAGATGAGGTTTGTTCGTTCAATCATTACAAAAACGGCCGACCGCATCATCAGTGAATCAGGCTCTGACCTGACTTACAAGGTCGGAACCATGATCGAGATCCCGAGAGCCGCGCTGACGGCGGATGAGATTGCCAAAGAAGCTGAATTTTTCAGCTTTGGGACCAACGATCTGACGCAGATGACCTATGGGCTTTCGCGTGATGACGCCGGGAGAATTTTAGATGCTTATTATGCAAGGGGCATTTTTGAAAGTGATCCGACTGCCCGCCTTGATCTGGCCGGTGTCGGCAAACTGATGCGTATTGCTACAGAACTGGGCCGCAAGACCCGTCCGGATATTAAGCTTGGCATCTGCGGCGAGCACGGCGGTGACCCGGCTTCCATTGCCTTTTGCCATGAACTGGGTTTTGATTACGTTTCCTGCTCCCCATTTCGGGTGCCCATAGCCCGCCTGGCGGCTGCACAAGCGGCCATCTCTCAATCCGCTGAGGTGGGTCAGAAATAAACCAAAAGATAACCAACTGAAAAGAGCCCTCATTTTGCAAAATGGGGGCTCTTTCAGTTGAGAGGAATAAAAGGACAGGACTTACGTGCGCGTATACAGTTTGCGAAATTCCCCCGGCGTCATCTTCTCAATTCGCTTGAAGATGTAACAAAAGTAGCTGACATCTTCAAAGCCATTGGCATGAGCCACATCACGGATTGGTAAATCAGGATGGGTCAGCATGAACTCCTTGCTCTTTTTGATCCGGACCAGATTGATGTACTCAAAGATTCTTGTGTTCATGATTTTGCGAAACAAGGTGCAGAGATGCTGAGGTGTTACGCCGAGCAGATCGGACAGATCTTTTAGAGTGATGGCATCCGCATAATGGGCATCAATGTGCCCAAGCACAGGTGCCAGCCGGTTGTAACGGGCAATCAGGCTGTTCGTGCTGGATGAGGAAACCAGCTGATACAACTGGATCATCAACTTGTAGGCCAACGAAGAAAGATCAAGGCTCCGCAGTGGATTGCTTGATTGCTCTGTCGCAACCATTTGCTCCATTGTTTCGTAAAGCGGTTTGACATCGGCCATGTAATAGACGCCTGAACGGGTCATGCCGGCTGTTTCCGTAAAAAACGGAGCAACGCCCGGTCCTGTTAAACCAATCCAATCAACAATCCACTCGTCTGTTTCCGCATAGTACTCATGGGGCTCATTAGGCAGCAAAAACATGCCTTGACCTTCAGAAACCAAGTATTCTTGTTCGCCGAGGATCAGACGCCCTGATCCGCTGCGGCATTGGATCCACTGATAGCAGGGATAACCTGCTGTGCGAATGATATGCTCCTGATCGTAATCAAGCCCAATACTGAAGACATAGTAGGGCAGCTTCAATTCATTCTCAGTACATATTGGAAATACGGCTTTTTTCATCATTCATTTTTCACCATCCATTCAATTTAATTTGTGACAGAGAGATCACAATTTCCAAAAAAGAAGCAATCACTACAATTATATTAAAATATAATATACAAAATAGCAAGTCTGTCAAGTTGATAAGATTATCATGCTCAGAATCTATTTTGCTGCGAGAAAAACCTCAGCTGAAAGAGAAATAACCTTTAAATACTAAATATGATGGATTCATTTCAGTTTCATACAGAGAAAATATAAAATGACAAAATAATGCCATGAGCAAAAAATAATTTGGTGAATTTGATAAACGATCCTGGTTTTTTTCTGATTTGGCTGTGAACCTTTTCTCGGAGCCGCATGAATTGACAGATTGCACAAACTTCTGTATAATAAAGAGTGCGGAAGGGCACTTATTGCCAGATTAAATCAAAAGAGCTAAAAAGGCGTGTGCAACATCAAAAAGGTGTTGACAAACGTCGTGATGCGATGATAAGATAGCTAGGCGTCTCACGGAGGCGAGGATCGGACCTTGAAAATTGAACAGTGAAAAGCGCATGAATAAGGCTTTACCGGGTTTGGCGAGGAGCCGGAGCCGGTGAAGTTTTTGAGAACATGCAAAAAAAGCGAGCCAAAGTTCAATTCAACGAAAGTTGAG
>JAGPFK010000223.1 GCA_018056585.1 Clostridia bacterium
TCCATAGGTGCGATCCGAACGAATAGCCGCCGCTGCATAGCCTGTTTCCCGTTCCGGAGGCGTATAGAAATACCCGTGGATGCCGTCCCAGTGCCGGTTAAAATAGGATTTGACCGACAAAGCCAGCACTTCATCTTTAGTCCAAAACAAAACCCCTTCCGGACAATACATGTTATAATCCAGATCGGGCAGCTTTGGATCATCTTTCTGCGTCATCCGGTAATAGGAAACATTCGCTGATTCAATGCCTGCAAAATCAAAATCATAAGCCGGCAGCAAAAAACCGCTCTCATCTTTTTTGACTGCGGCTGTCCCGCTTGCCAGGATTTTTCCGCCATTTGCCAAATAAGCGGATAGTTTATCTGCCAGCTGTTGATCGTCTCCATCCAACTCATCTGGCAAAATCAAAAGTGAATAGGGTTCGAAATCCATTGTTTCATCAATGACATCAAAACTTTGCTTTAATTCGCCCAGCAAACGCGCTGCGCCGGCCAGACTCTCAGTAACCAGGCTTCCACTGCCAGGCTGGTCCGGATTTATGACGCGCCGCGACGCAATCAGCAGCGCCAGGTCTGCCTGATAACGGGTTCCTGCTATCTGTTTTTCAAGTGGTTCCAGCCAACTGTTGATCTCGCCAATCATTTGGCAAACAGCCGGCTCAAGTGTTTTGGCCGGATGCATATGGTCACCGACAGAAATGGCCACACCAGCACACAGTGCATCGTAGTAGTCATGCTCTAATGAAGCTTTACATTTCAGCCCGCCGAAATCGCCCCAGCTCTTCTGAAAACGTCCCGTCATATAAATCACATGCTCTTGTAATGTCCTGGCATATGATACGGCCGGCCAGAAATAATCGTAACCCCAGCTGCCGGGCAGGCATTCAATTTCAAGATGGGTGTCCAGATGCCGCGCAAGGGAATAAGAAAGACCATTCAGATACAAATATCGCTCCGACCCCAGGATTTTTTTAACTTCTTCACCAAAAGCAAGCATACAATCTTCCTGAAATCTGGCGTTGGCAATGGGATCATCAGGATCAATTCCGAGTGCTTTCATTTTAAGCAAACAATGACGGCAGTAGCAAGGTTCCACAACCATACAATCAAGGAACAACTCGTCGATCTCATAATCACAAATCTCCTTCAGCATGGCTATATTGTAAGCATGATAATCCGGATTGGTATAGCAAAGGGTTCGGAAAAAATTCGCCGTCCGATCACCGCGTATGATGCGGCCTTCCCGATCCAGACGCAGCCAGTCTGGTCGGCGCGACCCCTGTTCATGTGCCAGGCCGACATTAACATAAGCGCTGACTCCGATTCCTTCACGGTGGCAAGCTTCCAATAAATCGCCAAACATATCGCCTTTCATGTTTGGATAAGGCAAGCCGACTTTTGTCGGATAATAGGCAAATCCAATGTTGCAGCGTGCAAAAGCGTTGATGTAATCAATTTGTGCTTCTTTGAGCTGGCGGGCAAATAAACCGGCATCCCAATCGCGGTTAAAATCATGTATCCCTGGCATCGTGTGAAAATCAATATGGAGCGCTCTGTTCATTTTACGCATTGGCATAAACTCCTTTCATCGGTCCTTTGCTATGTGATCCGCTCTTCCAGGGACCGCAGAGACCACTCAATTATTTCTTCACCGATTTCGGGTGATGATTCAGTGGCACTTTGGATGAACCATTCATCGCTGTCCCTCACCCGATCCTTTTGGACTGATCCTGGCAACAATGCACTCAACAGTGAGCATTCCCATTTGCCTGCGTGGTCGTAACCTGTTGCTTCCTGAGCTTCCTGACTCATACAGGGCAAAACTTTAATCCAGTTCAGCGGGTTTTCCGACGCGTCCAGTTCCGCATAATAATCAACATTCCCCTGATCTCCCCACCAGCCGTACCCCTGTGTTTCTTCCAGGTGTTGCATAATGAGTTTTTTGGAGGCTTTCATACAGGCCAGCGTCATGGGCATCAGATTTTCCTGTTCATACTGATGATGGATGATCAAATATATATTGCGCCACCCGCCTAAGATCAATGATTTGAGAATACAAAAAATGTATTGTTCGAAAACATCCGCATCGATTTGAACCGTATTTTTTTCGGGTCCTGCCACCGCATAGCTGGCCACCCCATACCAAACAGGCGGTGCAATAACCAGATCTTTTCTTTCTGACAGTCGTTCAATCATACCCATAACAATTTGAGTATCACAACCCAGAGGACAGTGAGGACCATGGTATTCAATGGTTCCCACAGGTATGATGAGGGGTATTTTTTGCTTTTTTGCTTCTTCCAGTTCTTTGTAAAAAGATTGTTCTAATTTCATTTTTCAGCATCCCTTTCAAAGGATCGAACCCTTCGTGCAACAAGTCAGCAAACCCCGGTCGTTATTCAAAATGGCTTTTAAACATCCAGTTCATAAATTTCACCGATAGGTGGGCTTAAGCTTTCAAAACCATCTTCTGTTATCACAACACCTTTTTCCCATCTGAGGCCGAATGTACTGCCTGATACAAACGTATCAATCTGAAAAGTCATGTTTTTTTTGAGCACATAGTCTGATGTACTCTCCATCCAGGGAGCTTCCACTTCAATCATGCCTAAGCCATGGCAAGGACCATAAACAAAATGATCCCGATATCCGCGATCACAGAACATCTGATAATAGTCCTTTGCAATGTGAGCAGCTAAAACACCGGCTTTGAGCTGCTTCTCTGTCCATTGATGCGCTTCAAGGCCGAATGTAACAAGCTCTCTTTTTTCAGGCGTCAGTTTGCCGAGACAAACCGGATAACCAATACTGGGTGAATACCCATCTACTTTTGCCGACAAATTCAGTTGAACCAGATCACCTGCCTCAATGATCCGGTAAGAGGGACGAGAAATGGCATGAGTGGTTGATTTTTCGCTGAATACATACATCGGCAGGCCTTCATATTCCGCACCGTTCTCATAAATAACTTGCTGGGCAATGCCAACCATCTGCAATTCCGTTACGCCGGGGCGCAATTTTCTGCGTACTTCTTCCATGGCTAAATTTGCGATACGAAAACCTTCTCGCAAACAGGCCAGCTCGTTTTCCGATTTGATGCTGCGAAGGTTCACCATCATATCAAAAGCATCCACAATCTCAGCATCTGGATAGCATTCTTTCAATCCTTCCAACATAACAACGGTTGTATCCAGCATGCTGCAAACACCAATTCTTAAGTGATCTCCCCTGACCCCAATACCCGTAAAGACATCCCGATAGGTCGATGCCTGGAACTCAGGATAAGATGGATTGGCGGATTCGCGATAATAAAGTGACGGGTATATCTTTTCAATATGACTGACGTCTGCAGCAAATTTGATGCTTTCCGGACCGCAAATCAAGGCTGCATCACCGGCTGCGGATATAGCAACACCAGCCCTTTCAAAGAGCGGCCAGAAACCTGAAAAATAGCGGGCATTGGCGTAATCGGATTCTGTAGAATTAACCAAAAGAACATCCAGTCCTTTTTCTGCGGTCATGGCTGATGCTTTCCTGATTCGTTCCAAATACTCTTCATGTGGAATGCAAACACGTTTCATCATTCATGCCTCCTTCTTCTGCAGTAACCTGCAAATCTGCGGGAACGTTCCTACATCAATTATTGTTTTTATTCAGGGGAAAGTCAAGCATAAAGAGGCATTTATATGAAAACGTTTCGATTATGATTGATTTGCGCTTTCGATCTGTTTTGCTGTTGGAAGCAACAGTAAA
>JAGPFK010000224.1 GCA_018056585.1 Clostridia bacterium
CTAAAGACCGCCTCTTTCTGGTTGGAACCGTTTCGATCAATCCGGAAAAAGGCGCCGGACGAATTTTAGCACAAATGCAGTTGTCTCAGAATGTAGAAGAGCGTTTACTGCCGGATCATCTGGTCCGTTCAGCCCGTTCTTATCTGGAATGGATTTTGCTGTCCCTTTCCAGAAACCCATGGCTCGACTTGTCTTTTCTTTCCGGGTCAACAGAAGAAAATCATGCGTCTGCTGATCGGCAAAACGCAAATGAAATAGAACAGAAAAGAGAAGAAGATGAGGCCGAATCAGCGATGCCGGGGATGAAGAGCCCCAGCAAAGCCTGGTCCGTCACGTGCCGGACCTTGGCTTTGGTGTGTGAAGAAGCTGAGGTTTTACTCAGGGAAGCCCCCAATCGGGTTGAAGAAAAATCTGAAGAAGCCGCAACACCCGACCGGCTTTGGATTGAATTCAATGATGAAAATTTCTTAAAAGAATTGGAGCAACGCGTGATCTTACCCTATCGATTTTCTAAAGCAGCCCAACTCCCGATTAAATTGACCGTCAGTGAATTGAAGCGGCATCAAATGCCCGATGATCCGGATGAGTTGGCGGGGGTCGCTTTCCAGGATTCTTCGCCCGCTCAGGATCCCCGCTATCGCGGGATTGACCTGACGCTTAAAAGGCCAGGAGAAGCGGTCAGAGAGAAAGACATAACAGGTATACGTTTGGGCACTTTGTTGCATGCGGTCTTTCGCTATTTGGATCTCATATCGGCCAGGATGCGCCCTGTGCGCTTTGAAATCGAACGTCAGTTGCATGCCATGGAAGAAGCCGGCATGCTCTCGTCTGATGAAAAGGCGGCTGTTTTACCTTTTGTTCCGGCTATTTTGCAGTTTGTCCAATCGGAACTGGCCGAAGACCTGGCCGCAGCCATGAAGCGAGGCGAAGCGCAGCAAGAGATGCCTTTCACGCTGTCTCTGCCCGCGTGTGAGATTTACAAAGATCAGAACGGCCTCAGCCCGGATGATCAAGTGATGATTCAAGGGATGATCGATTGCTGGTTTTATGATCAAAATGGCATCACGCTCATTGATTATAAGTCGGATGCCATTTCGGGCAGCACTGCTTTTCTGACCGACCTTTTGACTGCGCGCTATTCAGAACAGATGCGTTGGTATAAAAGAGCCATCCAGGTGGTTACTGGCCGTTTCCCTGATCGTTGTCTGATTTGGCATATTCCAAGAGGTCTTGCCATACCCTTTTAAAAATTCAATCGTTGCTGATCCCGGAACTTTGCCTGCGGCGCCGCTGGAAAAACTGTCTGAGCAGTTCAGCGCTTTCTTCGGCCATCAAGCCCCCCTGAACAAGAACAACATGGTTCAGCGGCAGGGCCGGGATATTAACAACGGATCCACATCCGCCTGCTTTTGGATCCTGTGCTCCATAAATCAGCGTACGGATTCTTGCCTGCACAATTGCTCCTGCGCACATGATACAAGGTTCAAGCGTGACATAGAGATCGCAGTCCTGAAGCCGCCAGCTGTTTAAATGGCGGCAAGCCTGGCGGATTGCGATTATTTCAGCATGCAAGGTGACGTCTTTTCGTGTTTCACGCTGGTTATACCCACGCCCAATGATGTGTCCCTCATGAACAATGATGGCACCGACCGGCACCTCACCGATCCGGTCAGCCGACCTGGCCTGATGGAGCGCCAGTTGCATATAATGGACCCTTTCTTTTTCTGAATCTGTCATGTGATCGGAAGTTCGATGGACCCAAACGGACGTATGCGCAAGGAGCAGGGTGCTTCCTGTCCGAAGGTGCGGCTCATCATGCCAAGGTAATCATCAACGAGATCATAGGGCACAAAGGCCTGAATGGTGCCTGCAAAGCCGCCGCCATGAACGCGGCAGGCACCTCGCCCTGAAAGGATTTTTTCCGAAAGGGAGAGAGCAAGCGAAAGGGGCTGCTCTTCAGGACTTTTTACCGAATAAACATTTTGAAGCTGGGCGATGGAACTGTTTCCCGAAGCACGAACAAGGGTGAGAAAGGAATTGAAATCATGACGCTGCAGCGCATCAGCCTGTTGCCTGACCCTTTCGTTATCCTGGAAAAAATGAATCGCGCGAAGCAAAGCTTGATCGCTGACTTTTCCGCGGCAAGCCGGCAGTTGATCCCAAAAGGTCTTTTCATCGACTTCCCGGAGCACCGAACAGCCGAACAACGAAGCAACAGCTTTCATATCCCTTGGGATTGATGCATAATCGTCCGTCAGATCTGCATGACTGCCGCCTGTGTTGGTGATCACCAAGACATGGCCGGTCGATGCAAAATCCAGATCAATTGAACGGACATCGGGTTGGGTTGGGTTTTCAAAATCAATCGCTATAAAGCCACCGACGGAACAACCGCACTGATCCATCAGACCGCTGGGCTTGCCAAAATAGTTGTTTTCCGCGTACTGGCCGATGACAGCGCGCTCAAGCGGCGACAAACGGCCCTCATTCCATAGGCAATCCAGAATGGTGGCCACCAGAACTTCAAATGCGGCCGACGAACTTAAGCCCGATCCTTTGGGAACCAAACTGGTTGTACAGGCGTCAAAACCGCCGATTCGGCAGCCTCTTTGATGGAAAGCCGCCGCAATACCACGGATCAAAGAAGCCGAATGGCCGCGTTCTTCTTCGACAGGCGCTAAATCTGTGAGGCTGATCTCATCCATGTGTGGAAATCCTTCCGACTGAATGCGAATCATCCCTTCTTTGTTTGGCGCTGCAATGGCGATGATGTCAAGGTCAACTGAAGCGCACAAAACTCGTCCGTGTTGGTGGTCTGTGTGGTTACCGCCGATTTCTGTTCGTCCGGGTGTGCTGAAAAAACGTGTTGATTCCCTGCCCGGGAAATAGGTATCAAATAAAGAAGCCAGACGCTGCCAGCGCTTTTGCTGTTCAGTCCGTTTACCCGGATCTGATCCATATAAAGCGGTGATCATGGGTCGTAAAGGGTCACTTTGAAACAGTCGATGGATCGATTCCTTTGTAGTCATCGCAAATTCTCCTGATTGTTTTTTTGACAGTTTTCGCATGAAAGATATTGGGCAAGCAGAGCGGTTGCCTTTTCAATACGGAGAGGAAGCGGCTCGTCTTCGACACCAACGACCTCCAGACGGCATTTACCGATCGGAATAAGAATCTTCACAGCATCTGAGGAAGAAATGGCCGATGCCATGGCGGGACTGAGTTCACCGTACATCGAACCTGCCGCAATCATGCCCAGGGCACCCAGGATGAAATCGGCATGACGGCAATTCCATAAAACAGCCGATTCTCCGGTTGCAGCCGCATCGGCGCCTGCTTTCAGCATGTTGGCTGTAGCCAGGGCGTTTGTTCCCACAGCAATCAGAAAAATACCATGGATCTCATCTTTTCGGATTTTTTCAATCAGCGCTTTGCCGATCCCGCCGCCCTGACCATCGATGATGAGTACTTTTTTTAAATTCATATCAAGACTCCTTGCGTGTTGCCCTGTTTCCCATTATAATACCATATTGTCGTGAGTCTGATTACATTTGAAATGAGCCTTTTTGAATGAGAAGGCCGTAAAGGAAGAGATCTATGCAGCTAAAAGAGGGGCGTTGCCCTAATTGTGGTTCGATTCTCCAGCTTGATGCTGATGCTGAGAAAGGGCATTGCCTGTTTTGTGATGCTGTTTTTGAAAATGAAGAAGCGTTTGAGATTGCAAAAAATCCATCCGCATACACCTTTCCGAA
>JAGPFK010000225.1 GCA_018056585.1 Clostridia bacterium
ACCAGGTTTTGCTGCATCAATCCATCATCGGGCTTGAAAGTAAAATAGCCATGGAAAAAATAGATGAATACCCGGATATCATCATTGGCTGCGCCGGCGGCGGATCCAACCTGGGCGGCCTGATGAGTATCTTTATGGCGGACAAACTTCAGGGAAAGGCCAATCCTTATTTTATCGCTGTGGAACCAGCGTCATGTCCCTCACTGACACGTGGACGCTACGCTTATGATTTCTGTGATACAGGCCACATCACGCCTTTAGCCAGGATGTACACCTTGGGCTCGAATTTCAAACCGTCGCCCATTCACGCCGGCGGCCTGCGCTACCATGGCATGTCACCCATTGTGAGTAAACTTTACCATGACGGTTATCTGGATGAAGCCCGCGCTGTTAGTCAGACCAGCGTTTTTGAAGCAGCCACCCTTTTTGCGAAAACAGAAACCATTCTGGCTGCGCCGGAGTCAGCCCATGCCATCCGGGTCGCCATTGACGAGGCCATCAAATGCAGGGAAAGCGGCGAAGCCAAGACCATTCTTTTTGGTCTTTCCGGTACAGGCTATTTCGACATGGGTGCTTACATGCAGTATAAGTCTGGCGAGATGGTTGACTACATCCCGACAGATGAAGAATTGGAGGAAGGTTTTGCCAGTTTGCCCAAAGTACCCGGCATGGAATAAAAACCTTCTTTGAAAAAGTCCTGAGCCTCTGGTCAATCAAAGACCAGGGGCTTTTAATTTCAGTTGGCAAACCATATTATTGCATCTTTTTACGATAGCATAGAAGATGCATGTTATTCGCCAAAAGAATCTATATGATTAATATTTTATGGTTGTTTCTGCATTGATCTGATTGGATGAGCAGTGTTTCTTTATAAAAGCTAATATCCTCATACTCTCATTTATTGCACTGCCCTGATAAACCTGCTATACTGTCAACGCTGTTTTTGCATATTGGAGGTTTGCTCATGAATAAAAGTCTGGGATCCGAAGTGAGCCGGCGCCGAACATTTGCTATTATCTCGCATCCGGATGCCGGTAAAACAACATTAACAGAAAAACTCCTTTTATACGGCGGTGCCATCCATCTGGCCGGCACGGTTAAAGCCCGTAAATCCGCGCGTCATGCAACATCGGACTGGATGGAAATCGAAAAGCAACGCGGTATTTCAGTTACTTCGTCTGTTTTACAATTCGAGTATAACGGATTTTGTATCAACATTCTGGATACGCCGGGGCATCAGGATTTTTCAGAAGACACATACCGTACCCTGCATGCGGCCGATTCGGCTGTCATGCTTATTGACGGCGCCAAAGGCGTTGAGGAACAAACCATCAAATTGTTTACGGTCTGTCGTCAGCGCGGCATCCCGATTTTTACGTTTGTTAATAAAATGGACCGGGCTTCAAAAGATCCTTTTGCCCTGATGGATGAGTTGGAAAAAGTTCTGGGCATCCGTTCTGTTCCCATCAACTGGCCGATCGGCACAGAAGGAGATTTTAAAGGTGTGTACAATCGTAAATTAAATCGGATCGAACTGTTTGACAGTAAAAACAAAGATCATGGCGCCAGCATGGTCAAAATCAATATAACCGGTGTGGATGACAGCAATCTGGCTGACCTCATAGGATCACATCATCAGGAACAGCTGATGACAGACATTGAGCTTTTGAATATTGCCGGGGATGATCTGGATATTGAGCGTGTGCTGAAAGGTGAATTAACACCGGTTTTTTTCGGAAGCGCTCTTTCTAATTTTGGTGTTGAACCGTTTCTGAATGAATTTTTGGCTATGGCGCCGCCGCCCCAGCCGCATTTGAGCACAGAGGGGCTGATCAGGCCGGACGAGCCCTTCTTCAGTGGATTTGTCTTCAAGATTCAGGCTAACATGAATCCGGATCATCATGACCGCATTGCTTTTGTCCGCATTTGCTCCGGCCGCTTTGAAAAGGGTATGGAAGTATGGCACCCGCGCTTAAATAAAACGGTACGTTTGGCGCAGCCACAGCAGTTTCTTGCACAAGATCGCAATATCGTTGAGGAAGCATATGCCGGCGATATCATCGGGCTGTTTGATCCGGGCCTTTTCCGAATAAGCGACACATTGGTCGAGGGCAATCGGAATATCTCCTATGAAAAAATACCCATCTTCCCACCTGAGCATTTTGCTCAGGTTTCACCCACCAATTCAATGAAGCGAAAACAATTTTTAAGGGGAATCGAACAGTTGGCGGAAGAAGGCGCCGTTCAGCTTTATAAAGAACCTGACATTGGTACTGAAACCTACATCGTTGGCGTTGTCGGCATTCTTCAGCTGGATGTCCTGATACACCGGTTAGAAACAGAGTATGGCGTATCCGTCCGGATGAAAAAGTTGCCAGACCGTTTTGCACGCTGGATTCTGCCGGATGCAGAAGGTTCATATCCAGATCCCGAAAAGCTTAACCTTGCCAGCAGCACACGGGTTGTACTGGATCAGGAAGGTCGGACTGTCCTGCTTTTTGAATCTGAATGGGCTATTCGCTGGGCGCTGGAACGCAATCCCGGCCTGAAACTGGCCAGCATTTATGAAGTCTCATCGATCTAGGGTGTGTTTATGTCGTCAGCAGTTTTTGAACAACCGCTTTCATTTCAACCCGGCTGATCAAAGTTTCATGGCAAACCGGTTTTTGATCCAGCCCCAAAAGCCCAGGCGGTACCGTCATGCCGCTTTCCTTTGCAATTTCCAAAATCAGCGTCTGGTAACTGCGGCCACGCGCGTAGCCGGAGCCGAAAAGTGCATCACTCACGGTTTCAACAAACTTAAAAGGACTTGCGGTCGCAATAAAAATAGTCTTGGTTTCATCACCAGAGCGAAGCGCGTACCGTTCATATACATTAAATCCGATTGCCGTGTGCGGGTCGACAACATGATCACAGCGATCATAAATCTTACGAATCGTCCGGATGGTTCCTTTGTCATCGGAAAAGCCACCTACAAAAACATCCTGAATGCGTCGTAATGTTTGTGAATCCACCTGATAACGGCCTTTTTGCTCCAAATCTGACATCAGCTGCCTGACCTTTTCAGCAGAGCGATCGGTCAGTTCAAAAAGAAGGCGCTCCAGGTTGCTGGAAACAAGGATATCCATGGACGGTGCAATGGTTCTGTAAAATTCACGGCGCTTGTCATATTGGCCACTGCGGATAAAATCAGAGAGCACCTTATTGCGGTTTGATGCGCAAATCAATTTATGGATCGGAAGACCCATGCTGCGTGCGTACCAAGCGGCCAATATGTTGCCAAAATTACCTGTGGGCACAACAAAGTTGACCTCTTCGCCGATCTCTATCTTTTCGCTTCGCAATAAATCGGCATACGCTGAAAAATAGTATACAATTTGAGGAGCTAAGCGGCCCCAATTGATTGAATTAGCGGATGAAAGTAAAATCTTGTGCTGATTCAGCAGCTCAGTCAGTTCGGTATCAGCAAACAGCCGCTTTACGCCGGCTTGCGTGTCATCAAATGTTCCCCTGATAGCAATAACATGGCAGTTCTGACCTTCTTGAGTGATCATCTGCAATTTTTGAATTTCACTCACGCCCTCATGTGGATAAAAAATGATCGCTTCTGTGCCAGGCACATCACGGAATCCCTCCAGAGCGGCTTTTCCGGTATCGCCGGAAGTGGCGGCCAACAGGCAGATCTTAGCCGTTTCACCTGTTTTGCGGACAGCAATGGACATCAGGTG
>JAGPFK010000226.1 GCA_018056585.1 Clostridia bacterium
AGTAAAAAGGATCCGTACTGAGCGATCAAACCGCTGATGTAATAAAACAGACTGATCAATGTGATCAGGGCACCGCTTACCAGAAGCAAGACAGGAACATAAATATTCGATTTACCACTCCCTGCCATCAAAAGTGTCAATTGAAGCAAATACAATACAAGGCTGATCGCAAAAATTTCCAACAATAAAAATCCGAATAATTCCGAACCCTTCTCAACATGATCATTCATGATGCGGTTTGCAGCGGATTGCGAAATCTGTCCGATCAGATGACCCAGCCAAAGATAAACGGAAAGGCTTGTTGCAAAGATAGACATGATAAGATTACGTTCGGAAATAAATGAACTGGACGGATTCTCGGATGATGATTGCAGCGAGCCGGAGAGCAATTCATCCGTGGTTATATCCAGCTTTTCTGAAAGCAGCGTAAGCAGAGAGATATCCGGCAAGCCTTCTCCATTTTCCCATTTTGAGACAGCCTTATCTGTCACATTTAACATCTCGGCCAATTCTTTCTGTGTCCATCCTTTTGCTTTTCTTTGCTCTCGGATTAGTCTGCCAATTTGTTTTGCTTCTGGTGGTTTCATCATCATATACTCCTTTTTATCAATCTGACTTTATAATTACAATAATGCAATGAAAGCAAAAGCTCAAACTACGATAAAAAGAACAGACTCTACGCTCCGTGGATTGATAAATTTTGATTATGGATCCTCTTGTTGACATGAACCAATGAGGATGCTATAAGGGAATCATATCCTCATCACGTCGCAAACATCCTGCCAGGAAGGTGATTTTTCATGCGGATTCTCTGTCTCGATCTTGATACGCTGCGCCCTGATCATTTGGGCTGCTATGGCTATAGCCGCAATACTTCTCCAAATATAGACAAGATTGCTGCTCAGGGCGTTTGTTTTACCAACTGCTATTGTTCAGACGCCCCCTGTCTACCTTCCCGAGCCGCAACCATGACCGGCCGGTTTGGCATTCATTCAGGAATTGTTGGTCATGGCGGAACGGCCGCCGATATGCGTTTAGAAGGAGCTGATCGTTCCTTTACAGATCGTCTCAGATGGGAAAGTCTGCCTGCCGTCCTCCGCTCAGCGGGCTTTAAAACGGTTACCATCAGTCCCTTTGCTGAAAGACATTCGGCATGGTGGTTTTATGCGGGCTTTAATGAAATGTATAATACAGGGCAGAGCGGAATGGAATCGGCAGAAGCCATCACACCTGCCGCTTTGAGCTGGATCAGTAAAAATGCAGCCGAAGATAATTGGTTTTTGCATGTCAACTATTGGGACGCTCATACGCCTTACCGCGCGCCGGAGTCATTCAAAAATCCCTTCTCTGCTGATCCGATACCCACATGGCTGACAGAAGAAGTGTTTTCTGAACACCATGCGATGGTTGGTCCGCATTCGGCGAAGGAACTCAATATGTATGACGACAAAACGGACCCAGGATTTCCGCGTTATCCAGGCCGTTTAGACAGCCTTGCCGATGTCAAACGAATGATTGACGGCTATGACTGCGGTATCCGCTACATGGACAGCCATATTGGCCTGCTTTTGGAAGCCTTGAGCAATCAGGGTGTCGATTTTGATAGTCTGGCCATCATCGTTTGCGCGGATCATGGAGAAAACCTCGGAGAACTCGGCATATATGGTGAACATGCGACAGCCGATCAGGCAACCTGCAGGGTTCCTTTCATCATGAAATGGCCTGCCTGTAAGCAAAGACATTTCGACCATGGTTTGCACTACAATCTCGATCTTTTGCCGACTTTGGCTGAATTATTGGAGCAAAAATCAAGTCCTCGGTGGGACGGACAATCCTTCGCGTCAACGATTCTGGCCGGCGCGGACAGCGGGCGTCCGTATCTGGTGCTCGGGCAGTGTGCTCATGTTTGCCAGCGGAGTGTCCGTTTTGGTCCCTGGCTTTATCTTCGTACCTATCATGATGGCTACCATCTTTTCCCTGATGAAATGTTATTCAACCTGAATGAAGACCCCTATGAACAAAGAAACCTGGCAAAGCAGGAGCAAAACCTTTGCTGCCAGGCTGTTTATCATCTCAATCAGTGGCACGATGAAATGATGAGGACGATGGAAACCCCGATTGATCCCCTTTGGACTGTCATGAAAGAAGGCGGCCCCTTTCACACAAAAGGGCAGCTTCGGGCCTACCTTCATTATCTACAGCACACGGGACGGCGTTATGCCGTTTCAGAATTAATACGGCGACATCCGGAAGAATTAGGCTGAATTATTTCCTTATTATTCGGCTTGCTCCATACTCGTTTCTGTTCTCTGTCCAGCTCGGTCTTCCTGACTCAGCAATTTTTTGAACTGAATAGTAAACAGGGTGGCTGTGACACAAACAGCAATCAAATCAGCAACGGGTTCAGCTAAGAATACAGCAGACACTTGATCCGGTAAAAACTGCGGGAGAATTAAAATCAAAGGAATCAAAAGGATGACTTTCCGTAAAAGGGCCAGAAAGATAGAGGCCTTTGCATTGCCTAATGCAATGAAGGTGTTCTGACAGCTGATCTGAATGCCAAAAAGCAAAGAAACCGCCATATAAAGGCGCATAGACTCTGCTGTAAAGCGAATCAATTCAGGATTGTTTGTAAAGAGCCCGGCAAATATCTGTGGAAACATCATAATGAAAAGCCAGAGGCTGACAGAATAGACCATTGATGTACAAAGCAACTGCCGAAACGCTTTTCTGACTCGATCAAGGTTACCTGCACCATAGTTGTAGCTGATAATGGGCTGTGACCCTTGCGTCAGCCCAACCAATGGGAGCATGGAAAATTGCATGACGCTCATCATAATAGTCATAGCGCCAACCGCCAAATCACCGCCATAATTCTGAAGGGATGTGTTGAAGGTTACCATCAGGATACTTTCTGTTGACTGCATGATAAAAGGTGAAAGCCCTAGAAGCAGGCAAGGAACAAGAATTGACCTCTCGATTTTAAAATACTGACGCTTCAGCTTCAGATGTGTTTTTTCTCCGCTGAGAAACCAGATAACCCAAATAGCTGAAACAGCCTGAGAAATAATGGTTGCCAGTGCAGCCCCACGAACACCCATATCCAATGCAAAAATAAAAATAGGATCCAGGATAATGTTCAGAACAGCGCCGATGGCAACCGTATACATGCCAGTTTTGGCAAACCCTTGTCCTGTTATGAAAGCATTCATGCCCAAAGACAGCTGGACAGCTATCGTGCCGAGGGCATAGATATTGAGATAGTCAATTGCAAATCCAATCGTTTGCTCGCTGGCACCAAAGAGCCATAATAAATCTTCACCAAAAAATAAAACAGCTGCTGTCAAAATGACTGAGATTATGATCAGGGCAAAGAAACAATTGCCCATTACTTTTTCAGCTGTGTCTGTTTCTTGTCGGCCCATCATAATCGAAGCCCTTGGGGCACCACCCATGCTCACAAGAGCGGCAAAGGCGGAAACCAATAAGATAATGGGCATAGTTACACCCACGCCGGTGAGCGCGAGATGGCCGCATTCTGGCATCCGGCCAATATAAATACGATCAACCATGTTATAAAGAACATTGATCAACTGCGCAATAATGGCCGGAAGCGACATTTTAAACAAGAGTTTTCCTGTGCTCTCTGTACCCAGTTCAAATTTATCCATATCTCTTTCTCCAATAGTTATTTGTTGCGCCTGTTTAATC
>JAGPFK010000227.1 GCA_018056585.1 Clostridia bacterium
CATCTGACTATTTTGAACGTCAGAAAAAATGAATGAAGGCAAAAATCTTGTTGACGTGATTGAGCTTCTTGATTAGACTATCTTTGAGCATATGCCAATAATTGAAAGACGAAAATGAATTCAAAAGCATTTGATGCCAAAACATGTCAGAGATCAAGAATCTGAGAAGGAAGGGAAAATGATGACCAACCAAGATTTTCAAGCGGAGACACATACACAAAATGATATTAAGCGGACGATCGCTGTTGCCAGCGGCAAGGGCGGCGTTGGCAAATCCTTAGTCACCGCTTTACTGGCGACCTACCTGATGCGGACCGGCCTGTATCGTGTCGGAATTCTAGATGCAGACCTGACAGGCCCCTCTATTCCGAAGATGTTCGGAGCAGAGCAGTATAAACCGCAAGGCAGTGAAGATGGCCTGTTCCCCGTTCGCACGCACAGCGGCATTTTATTAATGTCCATTAATCTGTTGCTGGACGATCCCCAATCGCCTGTTGTATGGCGCGGCCCGATCCTGGCCAACACGGTTAAACAGTTCTGGTCGGATGTGATCTGGGGCGACCTTGATTTTTTGTTCATTGATATGCCGCCGGGAACCGGTGACATTCCCTTGACAATTTTTCAATCCCTGCCCCTTGACGGGCTGATCGTCGTAACCTCGCCGCAGGACCTGGTTTCCCTGATTGTCAGTAAAGCCATCCATATGGCTCAAATGATGAAGATTCCAATCATCGGGCTGGTCGAGAACATGAGCTATGTGATGTGTCCGCATTGCGGTCAGAAAATAACGCTTTTTGGCGAAAGCCGGACGGAAGAAGAAGCCAGGGCAGCCGGTCTGCCTTTTCTAGGCAGTCTTCCGGTTGATCCGGACCTGGCTGCGCTCTGCGATCGGGGACAGATCGAGCGGGTACATCAAACATACCTGACAGAATGCCTGGCCGCATTGGAAAAAATCCAGCCGCATGAACGTCAAATTTAAGGGGTCTATGGGCTGAAAATGACAAAGGAGGCATTATATTTGATTGACGATTGAATAAATGAGATGGATAATGGAAACAGATGATGTTTGTCGGCCTGATTGAAAGCTATTGCATTTTGCTGCGGGATAGGGTCAGGGGGCGGTAGATCATGAAAAAAATGAATTTAAAATCATTTAATTATGCGATCGGCATGTTTGGCACGTCCATCCCAATCAATATGCTGAAAACCTACGCGGCTTTTTTCTATGTGGATCATCTTGGGTTAAAGACAACGCAGTTTTCGCTTGTCCTTTTGGTTTATACGTTTATTGATGCCGTAGACAATTTGGTCTACGGCTATCTTTCGGATCGGACCCGGACGAAATGGGGCCGTCGCCGCCCCTGGCTGGTGATCGGAACGCCGCTTCTGGCACTGGGCCTGATCGCCTTTTATAATGTGCCGGCGGGGTTGAGTGGCAATAGCCTTTTGGCTTATTGCATGCTCTTTTATATCCTGACCGGCACAATTGATTCCGTGATTAATGCAAACTATGGAGCCCTTTTTCCGGAACTCTTCCCGGATGATGCAAGCCGTGCGGTGACCAATGCCATGCGCCAGGCTTTCCAATTGGTGGCTATGGTCATCAGCATCGCCCTGACACCGATGGTAACCAACGTTCTCGGATATGGGAAAACCGCGGTTGTCTATGGTTTGCTTGGCGGTTCGGTTATCTGGTATATGACCTTTACCTCTCATGAAACAGCTGACCTCAGCCAGGAGCCGAAGCCGCGTTTATGGGAGAGCGTCCGGAGCCTTCTGATCAACGTCAAGTTCTGGTTGGCCGGCTTAGCCAATGCTTTCTACAGTGCGGCCATGTCACTGGTTATGGCATCGCTGCCGTTTTTTGTTAAATACACCCTCAAAATTCCGGACAGCCAGGCAACGATTTTGTTTGCCGTTGTCCTGCTTGTTGCCACGGCCAGCATCCCGGTTTGGGTTAAGTTGATGCGTCGCTTTACGCTCATGCCGACCTGGCGCGGTGCCCTGGCTACGCTGTTCGTTGCCTACATCCCACTCTATTTTGCTCATGATCTGACGACCGCTGTTTTAGGCAGTTTGCTGATTGGATTTGGCTTCGCGGGTGTGATCACCACGATGGACCTGATCGGAGCCCGGATTATGGATGAAGATCGGGCTCGCTATCATCAGCGAAGAGAAGGCATCATTTCAAACGCGCTCGGCTTTATGAATCGACTAAACGGACTGTTCACCAGCCTTGCTTTTTATCTTGTTTTTGTCTTTTTTGGGTTCGAAAGCGGAGAGATGCCTGGTAATCAGCCCCATCAGGCGGCACGGTTCCTGCTGACCGTCTTTCCTTTTATTCTGATGGCGTTTAGTCTGTTCATTTCACTGTTCCTTCATTTCCCTGAACAGGAAACCGACCGGACCAAAGAGCGTCTGCCGTAAACGGGGTGTGCGTGATGGGAACGAGAAACATAAAGGTTCGAATCGAGCCGGAACAGCAAGGTCAGTACTTCACGGTTCCTTTTGACTTACCGGAAAAAGTTTCTTGTTTAAAGGTAACAGTCCAGTATTATCCATATTTTGAGGAAAAGTTAGGCGAATGGACAATCAGGGAAAAAGTCAATGAAATCGATCTGGCCTTAATCGATCCCAAAGGCCAATTGGTCGGCGCTTCAGGGACCAGCCGCAGCCAGATTGAGATCTCCGGAACAACAGCAACACCCGGATACCGGGCGGGACCGATAAAGGCCGGCACCTGGCGGATTCTGATCGGTGCATATCATGTTGCGCCGGAAGGTGTGACCGCAACTTATACCATCAGTTGGTCTGAAAAAAAGAAACAATGGTATCGCGGGGATCTCCATACGCATACGCTGATGTCAGACGGTGTTTTAGCGCCAAACGAACTGGCGGTGCAGGCGCGGCGGCATGGCCTTGACTTTATCGCCATAACGGATCACAATACCATGCTTTCAAAAGAGGCTTTACCGTCTGTAGAGGGGCTTTCGATTATTCCCGGCCTGGAATGGACGCATTACAAAGGCCATGCCAATCTATTGGGCGTGGATCATCCGTATCAAGGCTCTTATCATGCCAATACTTTTGATGAAGTGAAGGATCATTTTGATCAGGCAAAAGAAAAAGGGGCGCTTATTGTCATCTGCCATCCTTGCGATCCGCCTTTCCGTTTTCAGTACGATATAGAGCGGCTGCCGCATGATGTGATCGAAATCTGGAATGGGCCCATGCGTGAAAGCAATCTGGACGCAATAGCCCTTTGGCATCAGATGCTTGTCAGCGGCAAAAAGATTGCCGCTTGCTGCGGCAGTGATTATCATAAGAACACCCTTTTTCAATTTCTAGGCGGCCCCTGTCTGTATGTGCTTTCCGATTCAAATGAAGGCGAAGATCTGCTGACGGCCATCAAGGAAGGACACAGCTTTATGGGTTTTGCTCCCGACGGTCCGACGCTTGATATGAAAGCCGGATCGGCTGTGATCGGTGATTTTATACCTTGGCAAGCGGATAGTACGGTCTCCATTGAACTGGACGGCCTGCTTCCTGGTGACTGTGTGCGATTGATCCATCAAAAAGGGATTCTTGAAACCATTCCGGTCGAAAAACCCGGTCGGCTTCAGGCAATCCGTCACATTCCGGAACCCGGCTTCGTGCGCCTTGAACTCGATCGGCTTTTTATCCCGGGAATGCCGGCTTTGCCCGGACTT
>JAGPFK010000228.1 GCA_018056585.1 Clostridia bacterium
CCTCCTATTCCATTGTGATTGCACCGCCCGGGATTGACCGCATTTTTCTGCATCATCCGGGTGCCAACGATACCTTTTGTGCTGAAGACCTCGATTCAAGCAAGATAAACGGCTGCCGGCTGTTTCATTTTGGCTACCCGCCCCTGATGCGGCGCATGTATGAAGAAAATGGTCTGGAATTGGCAAAGCTGTTTCATTGGGTTCACGAAAACGGCGCCACCACTTCTTTAGACCTTGCCCTGCCCGATCCCAACTCACCGGCAGGGCAGGCCGATTGGCCGCAGATCCTGGAAAAAGTCCTGCCTTTGACAGACATTTTTATGCCAAGCTTAGAAGAGCTTTTGTATATGACGGATCGCCCCTATTTCGATTTTCTGAGAAGCAAAGCCGGTGAAGGAGATCTGTGTGATCATTTCGATTTCAGCCGGCTGCCCCAACTGGGTGACCGGATGATTTCATATGGTGTCCGGATTTTAACGATTAAACTGGGTCGCTACGGACTTTATATCCGCACCGGCAGCCCGGACAGCCTGAAAGACCTGGGGCCGGCTGCACCCGCTGATTTATCGAACTGGGCAAATCGTGAAATCTGGCAAGAAATCTTCGAGGTTCGAAAAGAACGGATCGCTTCGACGAGCGGCGCCGGAGATGCTAGTGCTGCCGGCTTTCTTTCAGGCCTCCTTAAAGGTTATTCCATTGAAGACTCAAGCGCCCTGGCCTGTGCCACGGCAGCCTTGAAGATTCAATACCAAACATCTGTTGGCCATATTTTGCCGATCGAGGCTGTCATGCGGCTGATTCCTGATTGGCCGCAGGGATCCCTGCCCATCGATATATCCGCGTCAGGCTGGCTGAAAGACAGCAAAACACGCGTCTGGTGCAGCCAGAGAGACCGGCTTTCGGTCTATTCTGAAAAGTAATGTCTTTCCAGAGCAGCACATAAGGTGTGATAGAGCGGCAGATGCAGTTCCTGAACATCGGGTGTGGCTATGGCCGGTACGGCCAGACACACATCGGCGACAGCTTTCAGGCGCCCGCCGGTTGCGCCCGTCAAAGCGATGGTTTTCATGCCCAGCCCCCTGGCCAGCTGCATCGCCAGATAAACGTTCTGCGCGTTTCCGGATGTGCTGATGCCAAGGAGCACATCCCCCGGACGGCCTAAAGCCAAAACTTGCTGAGAGAAGATCAGATCGCCGCCCAGATCATTGGTGATGGCTGTGGATAAAGCAGACTGGCTGACAAGCGGCAGGGCCGGCAAACCAAGCTGAAGCCGGCTCAAAGCACTTTTCAATGCTTCATCTTGTTCGTTGGCGCATAAAATCTGCTGTTGGTCTGCCAATGGAATCGGCCTTTTTAAAAGGAAGCCTTTGAGCAATTCCCCCGCGATGTGTTCACAATCGGCCGCGCTCCCGCCATTTCCGCATAAAAGCAGCCATCCTCCCTGATCAAAAGAATCGATCAGCAGCTCACAGGCTTCCTTCAATTCTTCAAGGAGCGGTATCAAGGCAGGTGTTTTTTGGCCGAGAGCTTCAATCAAGCGTTGAGCCTCTGCTTTCATTGGGGAAATACCTCCTTTCCCATTTCCATGGCAACGCAAAGAGCCGCCAGATCGCCAATTTGTTCGCCCAGTTCAGCGGGGACAACCTGGCAACGCTGATACGTTCGTGTCAGGCTTTCCTGTTTTAAGACCACATCCGCAGCCGGCCAGATCCAACGATGGCTGCGGGCAAAGATGCTGCCGATGATGATTTTCTCCGGATTGAGCAAGTCGAGCAAAATCGCAAGGCCTTGACCCAGATAGGTGCCAGACCGCGCTAAAATGTCCTGAGCCAGCAAGTCACCCCGGTCGGCTGCTTCTCCAACAACCTGAGCCGTCAGGTTGCAAAGTCCGCCGGCTGCCTCACAAAAGGGGACTGAAAGGCCCATTTGGATTTTTTCCAGGACCATCATCCGCGCCAGCTGTGCGATGCCGCCGCCGGAACAAAAACCCTCAAGTGAACCCGCTTTGCCATAGCCAACAGGCCCAATCGGGCTGATGCGGATATGACCGATCTCGCCGGCACTGTCATCTGGTCCCGAATACAATTGATTGTTCAAAATCAGGCCGGCGCCGAATCCGGTTCCAAATGTGATAAAAATAAGATTGGAACAGCCACGTCCGGCACCAAAACGCCATTCGGCCAGCGCGCCGGCATCCGCGTCGTTGAGTAAAAAAGCCGGCACAGACAAGGCGGCCTGTATTTTTTGGACAATGGCCACATGATCCCAGCCGGGCAGATTGGGCGGAGATAAAATAAGGCCTTGACGCGAATCCAGCGGGCCGCCGCAGGAGATGCCGGCCGCGCGCAGAGCGGCTGTTTCCGGAATCAGCCGACACAAATCACGCGCTTTTTCAACCAGTTTCTTAATCATGACATCTGGGTGGCGCGCTGATTGGGTCAAAACCACATGCCGGCCCAAAATCTCAGGCGCCTCGGTTCTTTCTTCAAATGCACGGCCCAATACAACAGCGCACTTTGTGCCGCCCATGTCAAAACCCAGATAAAAGGATGCTTGTGTTTCATTTTGCAATCTTTCGCTCACGACATGATCCCCACTTTCTCATCTGATCCCTGATCTTTTTTTCTGGTCCGCCAGATCAATCCTGTTCCCGTTCAATGCGGATGGAAACAACGGCGCTAAACAGATCCTGCTGCTTTCGTACATGACATTTAACCCTGATCTGACCGTGTTCTGAACAAAAAAAGGAAGCAACCACCGTGTTTTTTCGAAAGCTCCAGGGTTTTTCCTGCCGCAGCGGCGCGTTGCAGGCCGGGCAGCAAAGTCCGTGCTGCAATAGTTCTTGTGGGATCGCAGAAAAGCTAGGAAGATGATGAAGATAAAATTGACTGGACCGATTTAAATTCGGGTCATAGGCAAATCGTGAAATCAGATCATTGCGGCTTTGTTCGCGCTCATAAATGCTCACGATTTCATTTAGGATCCTCCCGGTATAGTCCGCATCCTGAACAGCCCGATGAAAAGGCAGATCATGTGAGATTTGCAGATAATCCAAAGCATACTCAATGCTGCGCTGTGTTGCTTTTTGCTCAATCAGCCGATCAAACAGGTACTGCACATCAAGGCACCATGTATCCAAGTGTTCTTCCATTTGATAAAAGCGCAGATTCATCCTTAAAACAGCCGGATCACTTTCACTCCAGGTACAAAAAAGATAATCATCGCCGCAAAACTCAAAAAAGTTTTTCGCGGCATCACAAAAATGAAGCCCGTAACGCATGCTTTGTTGATGCTTCCGGGTTACAGAGGCAACGGGTCCAATTAAAACGGGATAAATCTGCGGCTTGATTTGTGTATGAAAACGATCGATGCTCTGGAACCGTTCATCGAGTTTGACGGCCCCGATTTCAATGATTTCATAAGGAATGGCTTCCTTAACGGCCCGGTCGACCTTGTTTGCCCGGCCGGCACTGTTCCATTCCAGATCAAAAACAACATAATGCATGATCACAAACCTCAGAGATGTTCCGTTATCTTCAGCGTAGGCAGCTCATTCATGCACCTTTCAATTTCCTCGCGGTCAGGCATAGCCGGGATGGCGCCTTTTTGGGTCGTGGTCAGAGAACCGGCGGCGTTTGCAAAGGCCAGATATTGTATTAATTCTTCCTGTGATAAATCTTCCATTGAATCACTTTTTCTGGAC
>JAGPFK010000229.1 GCA_018056585.1 Clostridia bacterium
CTTTTCAATGGCGTGGCCGATGGTGTGACCAAAATTGAGCAGCATGCGTTCGCCGCTGTCTCTCTCATCGCGGGACACAATGTTTATTTTTATGCGGACGCAGCGTGAAACAAGCCATTCATAATCAAAGGATTTCCGCTCTAATTTCTGAAGCAGTTCGGCGTCCGCGATCAAGCCGTATTTGATGACCTCCGCCATTCCTTCCGCGATGCGACATTTGGGCAATGAACGCAAAACCATCGGATCGCTGACAACTGCTTTGGGCTGATAAAAAGCCCCGACCAGATTCTTGCCCTGCGGCAGATCAACGGCTGTTTTACCTCCAATGGATGAGTCAACCTGGGCCAGCAAGGTTGTCGGAACCTGGATAAGCGGTACGCCACGCAACCAGGTTGCCGCGGCAAAGCCAGCCAGATCGCCGATCACACCGCCGCCTAAGGCAATAACCGGATCAATGCGGCTCAGGCGATGCTCATGAAAAGCAGCATACAAAGCAGCCGCGCTTTGAAGGGTCTTTGTTTCTTCACCAGCCGGTAAAACAACGTCAGAACAGGTAAAACCGGCCTCTTTCAAAGCAAAAAGAACCGGCTGCAGGTAAAGCGGCGCGACCTGATGATCGGTCACCACAACAGCCGTCCGTCCCTTGCAGACTTCAGCGGCTACGCGGCCTGTGTCAGATATCGCGCCATTTTTAATCAGGACCTGATATGTTCCGCCGGCTGTTTGAGCCGTCCATTCCTGCATGATTTTCCTCCAACTTTTAGATTTCTCGTCCCACCGCTTCAGCAACAGACCTCAGGCCCATCATTAAACGATCAAATACGTCTGGTGTCAACGACTGCTGGCCATCCGATAAAGCATGGAGCGGATCATTGTGCACTTCAATGATCAGGCCGTCTGCCCCGGCCGCCACTGCGGCTCTGGCTAGCGGCTCAACCAGAGGAGAAAATCCGGCTGCATGGCTGGGATCAACAAAGACAGGCAGGTGTGTTTTGCTTTTCAGAACAGGGACGGCGCTGATATCAAGTGTAAAACGTGTGCTTGTCTCAAATGTCCGGATGCCTCGCTCACATAAAATCACATCCGTGTTGCCGCCGCTCATGATGTACTCCGCAGACATCAAAAGCTCTTCAATGGTATTGGCAAATCCGCGTTTGAGCAGGACAGGGCGCCGGATCCGGCCCAGTTCCTTAAGCAGCTCGAAGTTTTGCATGTTGCGTGTGCCCACCTGGATGACATCAACAAACTCCAAAAACAGCTCCAATTGCGTTACATTTGTGATTTCAGAAACAATGGGCAAGCCTGCGGCCATTTTCGCTTTCTTCATGTACATCAGGCCTTCCGCTTTCAGTCCCTGAAAAGTGTAAGGTGACGACCGCGGCTTATAGGCGCCGCCACGCAACATCACCGCGCCTGATTTTTTAACCTGATCGGCAATGAAAAGAACCTGCTCCTCGGACTCGACGGAGCATGGGCCGGCAATGACACAAAGGCGATCCGAGCCGATCACAACATCATCGACATGAATGACGGTGTTGTCCGGATGAAACTTTCTGTTGGCCCGTTTATAAGGTTCCTGAACCTTCATGACACGATCAACAGACTCCAGAATTTCCAATTTTTCTATCGGTATGCCGGATGTATCGCCGACCAGACCGATGATTGTCATACTGCTGCCAAAAATCGGACTGGTCTGTACGCCAAACGTTTCCGTCAGCCAATCACATAATTCCGAAACACGCTCTTTTGTTGTCCCATGTTTCAAAACCAATATCATGATCTTTCCTCCAGACCCAGATTTTGATAAATAGCCGCCGCCACTTTTTCCGGCGGGCCGTTTCCATCCACGGTCAGATCGGCCAGTTCTTGATAGCGGGGCTGTCTTTGTAAATAAAGATTTACCCAGGATGCGCGATCCTGATCGGCCAGCATCGGACGACCTTCTCCATGGCCAACTCTTTGCAGAATCTCATCCATATAGACATCTAGATAAACGACAAGAGCCGGGTGGCTGCGTAATATTTCTTCTGCTTCTTTGCTCAGAAGCGCACCGCCGCCCGCAGCTAATATTTTGCTTTGAGGCTGAGACAGCGCCTCTGCCAGGGCCGACCGCTCTAAAGCACGGAAAGCCAATTGGCCGTTTTCAGCAAATATCTCAGAAATGGCGCGGCCCGCTTTCTGCTCGATCCAGGCATCCAAATCAAGAAAAGGCAAACTCATTTTTTTAGACAGCAACCGGCCAACCGTTGTTTTTCCGCTTCCCATAAAGCCACAAAGCACGATTGTAACGGGAAACAGCCGGAAAATAGCCTGAGCCAAATCCCGCCGAATTTGCAAAAGATCTGATTCAGGGAAAACAGCCGTTGGATTCCAGATCTTCTGAGCGGCCAGCGCTTGTTGAAAAAGCATGCCCAGCCCGCCTTTGGCCGGAATCTGCCGGCTGCGGGCCAAGAGAACCAACCGAGTCGCCACTGGATTATAAATGGTGTCGTAAACATATGAAATAAAGTTTAAATCTTCTTTGTCCATCCACAATCCACTGACTTTAGGCCACATGCCGACCGGTGTCCCATTGAGCAGGATAAAGGGTTGCTGTAAATTTACAGCTTCCGCTGTTTCCCCCTTGACAATCTGGCGCCATTCCTCCATTGAATCAGAACAATACAATATGGCTTGGGAGTTCTGTTTTCTGACAGATTCTCCCAATCGGACAGCTTGTTCTTTCCTGCGTGCAACAATCCAAATTTTACAGCCGGCTTCGGCAGCTGCAAAAGCCATGGTTCGGCTGATGCCGCCTGCCCCCAGAAGCAGAACATTCTGGCCTTTTTTAAGCGGGCATTCATGATTAAAAGCAGCATAGTCCGTGTTATAACCTTTGAATGCCTTCACAGTGTTGACCGAACGGATGTAATCAGCAGTCTCATCCAATTCTTTTAAATAAGGGATGATGGCCTCCTTGTAAGGAATCGTACAGTTATACCCGGCCAATTCACGAGAAAGCCGGTTCACCGTATCTTCCAATTGATCGGCCTTTATGTCATACAACCGATAAATGCCGGGCAATCCGGCACAGCCAAGAAGTCTCTGATGAATAAACGGTGACAGGCTGTGTTCCAAAGGATGCCCGATCAACCCATAATCAAGCACACTCATAGCCGGCCTCCTGCAGAACAAAGGCTGCTTTTTCAGCTTGATGGCTATTTTCCAGCATAAGCTGCAAACAGCCGTCCTCACAAATGCGGATGTTCACGACATGGACGCTTTGCTCACTCAGTAACGTTGTCACATGCCCCAACGCACCCGGCCTGTCATGAGCATAGACCGTCAGCAGGCTGGTCGCATCCAGCGTGCCCTGTCCGTTAACAGGAAGACTGTTTCGATAGAGGGCAGCCTGGTCAAACAGTTGATAGAGCTGATCTTTATCCTGCTTTTCAACAGCTTCGATAAACTCAGAAACAAGAGCCTGAAAATCTTTTAAAACAGGCAGAAGAAAATCCTTTGACGCAAGACTGATTTCACACCACATGTTTGGATCGGAAGAAGCAATGCGTGTAATGTCACGAAAACCACCCGCCGCTAAGCGGGAAAGGATGCCGTCATCACGCCGCATAGCCAACAGGGAGAGGGCGGCTGCCGCAATATGGGGTAAATGACTGACAACGGCTACAGCCTGATCGTGAGTAGCCGCATCCAGA
>JAGPFK010000230.1 GCA_018056585.1 Clostridia bacterium
ATGATGTGGGCGGCCGGATGGCTTTTGAAAAACGAAAGAACAAACAAGGGAAATGGGTAGAGACGTTGAGCTTTTCAGACCTGGATGAAACAGCAGAAGATTACAAACTTATTCAGCGGACTTTTGGAACGGACTATTATGAAACCAAGGCCAAACAGGAAGCCTTCAATCGCTTCCTTAAAAAGATAACCTACTATCCATAGCACGACAGCTGTTTTTGAATTTGTAATCCCCGAAAGCCTTGATGGAGAGAGGTTTAGGGTATTGTCGCTTTCTCAAACTGTAAAAGAGGGGACCTCCTCTTGAAAATGGGAAACAGGGTCTTCCATCCCTTTTTCCTTCCAGGGCTCCACGGAACCCAGGGACTTGTATGTTCTGTGGGTAGTCCCCTTCTTCACCGGTTGATAGAAACTCTCACAAATAGACAAGTATGTCCGTCCCTTCAGGGTTATCTTTTGCAAGTTTTTTATTTAAGACATTAGTGGTGGATTGATGTTCAATCTGTTCCTAAAGATTTATGGTCTTCTGGCCTCATCGAGAAGATCTCATGATTATGCTATAATAAATAGATGATTCCAGGCGGCCAAATGGCTTTTTACAAAATGAAAATCAGGAGGGCACATGACCACCCAGGAACAGATCAAGCGCATCGATGAACTTTTTCCTGTTTTAAATCAACTCAGTGAAGAGAAACGCCATATTTTGTTTGAATCCGGACAGGTCATTGAATTGCCGGTTGGCCAGATGCTGATGCAACAAAATCAGCAATGCCAATTCATTCCGCTTGTGCTGAGCGGAAGATTGCGCGTGTTTACTCTTTCAGATACAGGTCGTGAAATGACTTTGTTTCGAACAAACCCGGGAGAAACGTGCCTTCTTTCCGTCGCTTGTCAGATCAGGAATCAGGATTTTCCAGCCTTGGCTCAGGTTGAGAAAAAAGCGAAATTATTCATGATACCGATTTCTGTTTATCATGCGGTCCTTGAGAATCATCCGGCCTGGAAAGATTTTATGATCCTTACGCTTTATGATCATCTTGTTTCAATCATTCAAACACTGGAAGCTGTGGCATTTAATCGTACAGATCGCCGCCTGGCCGAATGGCTTCTGGAGCACTATGAGAAAGAAGGACAAACGATTTTTTATACCCATGAATCGATTGCCGTCGAATTGGGAACAGCCCGTGAAGTGGTTTCCCGACTTCTGGGTGAATTGAAGAACAGTGGTGTCGTTGCATTGGCCCGTGGCCGGATTGATATTTTGCGACCAGATCAACTGAGGCTGATCATAAAGAATACTGGATGACAGGACTAATTTTGTCATTGACCTGATAAGACCATTTATGATGTAAGGCACTGACTACCCGTTTTGCTTCATTTTTACGAAGTAATGGTGAACATACAAGCACAGAACCGGGTAGATGCGATTTTTTTCACACCAAAATCAAATTGAAAAACCAACACTTATATATCCCTTAATAAAACAATAAAAATTCTAAACAGGTTAAAAATAAAAACTTCCAAATCATTCAGATATAGATGAATTTATCGGTAATCCGCAAATCGGATAAAACTCGCTTTCCATATTTATTTTATCTGAAATATATTTATATTATTTTATTCTTTTTAATCGCTTCTTATGATATAATCAGTTTACTTTTTTGGATCTTGACTGAGGAGGTGGGAAATGCAGAAAATGGAAAAGGCGGGAAACCATAAAATAAAGTTGTATGGCTTTAACAACCTGACAAAAACTCTGAGCTTTAATATGTACGATATTTGTTATGCTAAATCGGTTGAAGACCGCAACGCTTATATAGACTATATCGATGAACAATACAACGCGGAGCGGCTTACAATCATCTTAGAACACGTTACTCAGATAATCGGGGCTAATATTCTGAATATTGCCAAACAGAACTATGAGCCACGGGGTTCGAGTGTAACGATTCTGATCAGCGAAGAAATGACGCAAACAAATGATGAAGCGACTCAGTCTGCCAACGCCTCTGAAATACCCGAAATCATGGTGGCACATCTTGACAAAAGCCATTTAACGGTTCATACCTATCCTGAATATCATCCAGATGGAGGTGTGGCCACCTTTAGAGCTGATATTGATGTTTCAACTTGTGGAGAAATCTCACCCCTGAATGCTCTCCTGTATCTCATCCAAAGCTTTGATGCGGATATCATGACGATTGATTACCGGGTACGCGGCTTTACCCGAACGATCACAGGTGAAAAAATATTCATCGATCACGACATGACATCAATTCAAGACTATATTCCAGAATCGATTCGGGAAAATTATCAAATGATCGATGTAAATGTGTATTCTGAAAACATCTTTCATACAAAATGTAAGCTCAGAAATTTTGATCTGGATGATTATCTATTTGGCCTTTCCAAAGAGGATCTTCATCCGGGTGAAGCACGCCTGATTACCCGAAAGATCATGCGGGAAATGGATGAGATTTATAATGGCAGAAGCATGCCATGGTTTCCCTGATTTTTTTACTTCTTCGCAAACCGGCCTCAAATGAGCAGCCGGTTCTTTTGTTGATGTCAATCTTTTTCTAAAAGTAAAAATAGCCCTTTATCTCATATGATATAATGAAATAAAAAGAATGGGCAGGCGAAACAAGCGGTGATCAGGCAGTCTGTTGGTGATATGACTTTTTATATCAACTTGTTATGGATCGGGTTTGTTGTTCTGGCTGCCCTTTTGATTCTGATTCATCTGGCCATTTTGATTTTGCGTCCGATTGCAAAGCGTCATGCCGCGAAAACAGATCTGGATCAAATTGGTCAAAAAGTCAGGGTTGTTAAAACCATACACCCTGATCGACCTGGCCGGATTCGTTACAGGACTGAAGAGGGCTACCAACAGGCTAGCGCAAAAGCTGATTGTGTGATTCGTAATGGATGTGTTGTTTTGGTTTTATCCGTATCTCAGGACCTTTTTTATGTTCGCCCGCTTACAGACGAAGAGCGTGCAGAACTGACCGATGTGAAAAAAATGCAAAAAGAAGAACAGAAAGGGCCGATAACGCCTCCTTTGCCAAAAAAACAAATGGATGCAGGATCCTCTGGTGATCATTCCATCCTGCAGGATGTTGGAGCGGCACTTACTCAGGATTCCAACAGTCGGGACAAATAATCATGCGCATTGTTCTCTGTGGCCTCAATGCCAGATATACGCATACCAACCTGGCCATCCGCAGTTTGTCTGCTTATGGGCGTGCGCACGGGCAATCAAACATTGAATGGATCTGGCGTGAATGGACCATCAATGATCATTTGCTGCCTCTTTTATCCAGGTTGAATGAAGAAGAAGCCGACGTTTACGCATTTTCCTGTTATATCTGGAACCGTTCGCTTGTTGCGTCCCTTTCAAGAGAACTGAAAAAGATACGACCTCATGCTATCCTGATCTGGGGTGGTCCGGAAGCGGGGACCCAGCCTCTGGCCCTGCTGATGAAGTATGCGTTTATTGATTTTATTCTTTGCGGTGAAGGAGAACAATCGCTGACAAGCCTTGCTGGTATTTTGGCCTCTGATCTACAGCCAAAGGATGAATTATTGGCTTCTGTGCCCGGTCTGGCTTATCGGACGAAAGAAAACCAGGTCCGTGTCAATGAGCCGCCTTTGCTGCTTGATGGTTCAGAGTGGCCTTTCCCATATGAGCCGAC
>JAGPFK010000231.1 GCA_018056585.1 Clostridia bacterium
CCTGCGGTTTCCCTCTTTGCTGCCCTTTTCGCGGCTCGCTGTTGACTGGGCTTTATCCTCATCAATGTGTTCCAGGCCATGAGTATCCGCTTCATAAAGACCAGCCGACTCTTGCCCATGTTTTTAACGATGCCGGTTACCAAACAGCTTACTTTGGCAAGTGGCACCTGGACGGATATCATGAATCAGAGGGCCGTGCAGCCTATCACACCGTTTCACCTGAAAGGCGGGGCGGTTTTCAGACATGGATCGGTTATGAGAATAATAACAGCCAATGGGATTGCATTGTACACGGGCACGACGTTATTGAAAAAGAGCATTGGCGGCTCCCCGGATATGAAACAGACGCACTCACCAATCTTTTGAATTCCTGGCTTCAAAACCAGGGCAAAGCAGATCAACCTTTCTTTGCTGTTCTCTCTGTTCAGCCTCCGCATGATCCCTATGTTGCGCCTCCCGAGTGGATGGCGCGGCATCATCCGGCTCACATAAAGCTGCGCCCAAATGTACCGGCAGTTGCTAGAATAGAGAAAGCAGCACGATCTGATTTGGCTGGTTATTATGCACAGATTGAGAACCTGGATTGGAATCTTGGCCGGATTCAAAAGACGCTTTACGAAACTGGCCTCATCTTCAATACACGTCTCTTCTTTTTCAGCGATCATGGCGATATGCATGGCTCGCATGGACAGTTCAGAAAAACAACGCCATTTGAAGAAGCCATCCGCATTCCGTTTTTAATAAGTCAGCAAGGCCTCTATTACCAAGGCGCCGAGGCGGTGCCCGTCCTGTTGAATCATGTGGATATTGCCCCAACAACGCTGGGATTATGCGGCCTTTCTAAACCAGACTGGATGCATGGGACTGATTTTTCACCCTATGCTCTGAGAAATTCAGCAAAACGATGTGTCCCGGATTCTGCTTTCATCCAGTCGGTGGTACCGACCGGTCACCATCACAGCATTGACAAGCCCTGGCGTGGAGTCATCACCGATGACGGTTGGAAATACGTCTGCCTCCCTGGAATCGAGTGGCTGCTGTTCAACCTCAGCGAAGACCCCTACGAGCAGGTCAACCTGGCTCATAACAGCCTGTATCTGGCCGAGCGCAGACAACTCAATCATCGGCTGCGCCAATGGATTGACGAGACAGGCGATCGATTCGATCTGCCAAATCTGTAGCTCAGGACAGAACAACGGGTGTTCTGCTGTTGCAGGACGCAACCGCTGCATCAAGCAAACGCATCACTTCTAAGGTATCATCAAGAGTCAGCGGGGCCTCACCGGTTCTAAAAAAATCGACAATAACTTTGAGTTGTTCTGTATAGATTCTGCTGCTGTCCACGATATAGGGGAAAGCTGACTCCGGATCGATAAGCGTCCCGCCATATGCATAATGATTCTCAGTCAAAACAACCGTCCCTCGCCGGCTATGGGGGTATGTGACGATCGTGACAACACCCGACTCGTCACGGCGTGCATCAACGCATTGGGCACCGATCCCCATTGCTCTTTGAAGCATTTCAAAAGAATGAACACCATACCAGATTAAGCCCTCTCCAGCAGCCGGAATCCCAAGTGGCCCAAAAGCGATGACCTGGCTGGGGTTGGGTACAGCTTGGCACGCTTCAACAAAAGCATGGGCAAAACGCAAAGAAGAAGAAGACATAACCGGAATCTTCTGTTTTCGGGACAAATCTACAATTTTCTTTCCGTTTTCATAGGTGTCCGCCAGAGGCTTATCTATAAAGATAGGTTTATGTAAATCAGCACATTTTTGAAAATAATCCCAATGAAGCGAAGGATCATTGATTTCAATCATGATGGCATCACAATCAGCGACCGCTTCTTCAAAGTTCTCCGTCACTCGAACACCCCATTGTTCCAATTGTTTTTGTCGGCTATTCAGAATATCGGCGCAGGTAAAGGGGGTCATGAAGCGCAAGCAGGAAACGGCCTGAATGCCGTCCACTTTCAAATCAGGTTCACAGTCAGGAGACTGCATCCTTCTTGTAAATTCGATGGAATGACTGGTATCCAGTCCTATGAGTGCCACACGGATCATTTCCATAAACAATCGCCTCCCTGTTCATGTCTGTGGATAAATCGCATTAAGTTGGAATCAAATGTTCAATCAGAATCTTTGTCCCCAACAGAACTAAAATAAGACCTCCAATGAGCTCAGCAGCGCTGCCGAAACGCAAACCCAGTCTATTTCCCAATAAATAACCAGATAATGATAAAACACTCGTTGTCAATCCAATTAAAAGGACTGATTGAAAAATAGGAACCTGAAGAAAAGCAAAAGTAACACCGACGGCCAAAGCATCAATACTGGTTGCAACAGCCAGGATCAGGAGTTCATGAGGCCGGCAGCTTACCTCTTGGTTTTCCTTGTGGGAATCTTTCCGAATAACTTCAAAAATCATTTTCCCACCAACAAACAAAAGCAGAAAGAAAGCAATCCAATGATCAAAAGATTGAATATAGCGTTCAAACTGTTTACCGAAAAACCAGCCGATCAAAGGCATGAAAGCCTGGAATATACCGAAATACAAAGCAATGATCAGGCCTTGGCGAACATCGGAACGTCGCCGACTTAATCCTTTGCATAACGCAACAGCCGTCGCATCCATAGATAAGCCGACAGCAATCAGAACCAGTTCAAAAATTCCCACGTATCCCTCTCGTGAATTTTATTACAAGCAACACATAACATGCCGAGTATAACGTCACCAGACAGACATGTCAACATTTTTCATTTCATCCGGCAGATGTGATATTGTTGATATTTGTGAATCATCAAATATGAATTATAGTTCAGCCAGACTGTACAAAATCTGCCCATTTTTATATAATAAACGTGGGCCTTTGAGAAAGGGTTAACCACGTTTTTCCTACGCCCGAAAAAACGAGGCTGAAAACAGAGTCTCTTGCCTCCAGAATAAAGCAGGTTGAGGGTGCATCGATCCGTATCGGCGGCGAGATCGGCACCCTCTTCTTTACTGCGGCCATGCCGGTGATTGCAGATTGCATGTCCTGTAAGGCATCCAGGCAAAAATCAGATCCCTGGCCTGGATGTCTTTTTTATACGGCCGAATCATTTTTGTTTCAAGTTCTTGCTTTATGGGGTCAAATCGATCAGCTAATGCGTCAATGTCGGCATGAAATGATTCCTCTAATGCTTTTAGCTTTTCCTGATAGACTTCAACGGTTTCTTTAGAACGCTCAATATCACTATTTTCTTTAACTGTTCTGCTGGCTCCACGCGCTGTTGTCGTTGCTCTGCTGAGCGAAGAAGCGTTTAAGTGTTTTTTGCCCAGAAAAGCACTCAATATGGTTGCTAAAAACGAAATGGCTGTTTGCGTTTTTTGCTGCTTAGCTTGTTCTTTTTCACGTTCAACAACTTGTTTTGATTTTCGTATTTTTTCTTCTATGGCTTGTTTTTGAATTTCATATTTCTGCTTTAGTTTTTCCATCTCTTGATCGTGCCGTTTCGATAGCTGAGGCTGAATTCGCTGTAGGAATTCGACCTCAGTTTCACCTGGTTGTGAAATTAAGTCGGTCCCTCGCACCTGCAACAGCGAAAGTCGGCATGTTCTGTAAGCCCAATCAATCAGGTCCCTCTTCCAGGTTGTATAATGGCTTGCTTTC
>JAGPFK010000232.1 GCA_018056585.1 Clostridia bacterium
ACTTCATTCCCCGCATATAGATACATGTCCAATAACCCCATCATGACTTTATGGCAAACATATTGCGGAGCCCATACTCTTTTACCATTTTTTAACCAAGATAAGTACTTCTCAGGGATTGGGAAAGCCCATCTTCCTCCATTTTCTCTCTGACAAATCTGAATTTCTTTTACAATTTCATCAGCCATTGCCTTAATTTGTAAATTATTTGTGTTTCTGTATATTTTTGCTGCGGCACTCAGCCAATGACCTGTAAACGTTCCCCTGATCTGACTTAAGGGTGAATCCCAGCCCCAGTGAAAGTCTGTCTTTTTAGAAGTCAAATTATATATGCCAGCTTCAAAACGATATGGCAATAATAAATTATCGATCTTTAAACTCAATAAATACTGAATATTTCTTTCACGTTTTATGGAAGCCATGCCGTCCCGAAGCTCAGTAAAATCTCCACATGGTAACAGTTGATGAAACATAATGTTGGCCGAGCAGACAGCCCGAAACTCCTTTCATTGTATTTGTTTGAAGAGTCATGCCTGAAGATCAGTATAGACATCATTCTGTTTAGGAAAAGTATAGGATGAGCCTGGCTATCCACACAAAAAGCCGACAAAGTTGAATCCAGGGATAGCCCGGCATACCGAGATAAAAAGATATCCTCTGCAAATGATTTATAGATGATTGATCAGCGGCCGTCTCTTTAATGAAAACTTTATCTCCGTCGTGTTAAATAACTTCCAAAGTATCGCGATCAGGAAATTGGGGAAACGGCGCGGTTGGAATTTCCTGGTACCAGTAAGCAACAGAGGCGATATCATCCTGTAGCGGTAAATATCTATGGTCTGACCGCCACCCTAAAGCCTGAATGGTTACTTTAAGATCAGACTCAAAGCGTATTGGATCTGTAATGTGCCACCGATACAGACCAAATCTGAACTGACTGCGATATAGCTGATCCGGAACAATCACTTGGTGAAGCCCCGAATAAGGGGTTGTGAATGTGGCATAACGATCGTGCGTATGGGGGTCTTCGAAATTGTATGAGCCGCAGAAATAATCTTCTGTGCCCGTACCGCAGATGGTTGGGTATTCTTCATCACCATCCATGTAAAATTTAATTTCGCCTTCTCCCCACCAGCCATTATTATTAACGCCCCACGCCATGTAGGTTCCGACATAGTGACCGTGTCCCTTGACTCCATCCAAAAGGGTATAAACAGATTTGTAAGGTAACGGATTGACACGCCTGAATTGAGCGTGAAAATAAGCTTCATCATCGGCTACATCGGTCAGAGCGTATGTGATTTGATAATAAATAATGACCTTTTGGGTATCGATATTTTCTAACGTCATGCGGCAATGCTTCCGGAATGGCATTGGCCAGTAGCAGTTGAATGCACTGCCTGGGTTGACGCAGACAGCTAGAGAGGAAAGCTGAGCATATGACCCCCAGCCGCTGCAAAAGAAATCACCAATTGGACATTCTACAGATGGCTGTTCCTGTCCATCCCAGTACATTCTAATGATTGTATGGCGCCACGAACCGGTGGGGGTCAGCCAAATATGCTGAATGGCGCCTGGTCCATCGATGCTTGCAATTTCAAATGTTTTGCCAGGTTCTATGATGACATATGGATTCACTTTCCAGCCTTTCCCCAGATCCCGGGCTGCTTGTTTTGCAACACCTTCCTCTAATTCACATCGAGCGCCTCCAGCTGGAGATCCATCATAATTTTCCGGGCTGATCGATCTCGTTTTAGCACCTGATAATTTAGACAAAGTTGCAAGAGAGTTGCTAAGACCATGAAACATTCGAATCATCCTCCCATTCTTTTATATCGTTTTCGGTTTTGCACAGGAATCTCGGATGCAAATATCTGGGGTTAATCGCATTGTTTTTCTTTTCACTCGGTTATGCATGATTCTCTCCATCAAAAAGGTCGCGGCGTGATGTCCAATTTCTTCCTCCTTCATAATAATAGATGTCAAAGGAGGGTTACTCCAAGTCGCCGTTTCCGTGTTATCCATTCCAATCACACTCATATCATCCGGCACCTTCAGACCAACGCGATGACATGCCTTCAATGCACCAAAAGCCATCAAATCATTTGCACAAACCATACCTGTCGGTTTGGGCTCTGACATTAAGAGTTCATAAGCGGCCTTTTCTCCGCTGTCTGACGTATAGTCGCCGGATTTAATCAATGAAGGATTAAGATCAATGCCCGAATCCTTCATACCTTGCATATATCCGGCTAAACGCTCTCGCCCTGTTTGTGTCTCACTTTTCCCGCCAATATACGCCAATCTTCTATGTCCCAGCTGCGCCAAGTACTGTGTAGCCATGCGGATGCCTTCAAAAGTATCAATATAGACATAATCAAATCGATCATAAATCGGATTTTCTGATTCATATCGATTTGTTAAAACAATCGGCATTTCACAATGATTCACAGCCTGAATATTTTGCTCAGTGAAATGAAATGAAACAAGAATCATGCCGTCTCCATATCTCTCATTTAAATTCTGTATCATTTTCAGCTCAAGTTCAATTTGCCCCTTCGTATGACACAAAACAGGAAAATAGCCATTTTGTTCAAAAACATCCGTCGCTCCTTTTATCATACGAAAATAAAAAGGATTATAGATATCCGGTATGCAAAATAATATTTTTTGCGTACGGTTGCTTTTTAATGTTTTTGCTGCCAAGGTAGGACTATAACCCATTTCCTCAGCTTTTTTCAACACAAGTTGTCTCTTTTCTTCACTGCAATAACCTTTTCCGCGCAGCGCCCTTGAAACAGTTGACGGTGAGACTCCTACAGCCTCAGCAATATCGTATATACTAACCATAGATAACCCGCTTATAAATATATTTCACTCTTTGTTCGATTCAATCAGTTCTGCTTTCATCCACATAATGTTGTAAATTGGAAAGTATTGAGACATCGCAAAATAAAAAATCTTGCCTTTTTTCTCAACATATTCAGGATGCATAAAGCCGCCATACAAAGCTGGGTATTGGCTTGATTTTGCTAAAATAACTTCTTCTCCCCACGGACCCCACGGAGTCAAACCCTCACGCATAACGATAGCACTCTTTTTCTCATGAAGATAGGTCATAACAAAATTCCCCAGATATTCATTATAGATAACAGAGATTTCGCCAACCGGAGGATTTACAACTTCAATCGCTTCATATATGGCTTCAATCCCCGGCTTCCACACAGGTTGACCGGAATGATCTATTCCTACAAGGTAGACGTATTCATCAGGAGACTCGATTTTGTCACAAGAAACTTTCATCAGTCGGACCCCACCGAATCGACCAGATGGAATAGCCCAGACATATATCTCATTTTTCAGCTGAAAGCTGGCGGCTTGTATAAAGCCACTGTCACCCGGCCATTTGATCAAATCCTCAAGCTTGCGCCAGGTCTGGCCTTTATCTTCAGACTTTGCCAGTGAGGCATGATTACAATCCCATTGACCAGGGGCACCCCAATGCCGGACTGACATATACTAGCAATAAAGCGTCTCCCCTATGGTAAAAGCATGAGTTGGTATGACTGTTATTTCTACATTATCTCTTTTTTTTGAACCAATAATTTCTTTTGCATGTGTCTTGTAA
>JAGPFK010000002.1 GCA_018056585.1 Clostridia bacterium
TAACTAAACGAGACGGTTTCCTGATAAGATACGTCGTCTCTGGAGCACCGAACCGTAAATACATTCGGATAGCACCGGTCCAGGATGCCTTCCTGAATAATTGTTTTTTTGCGTCCGCCATTGGATTTGAGCCTGATTCGCTTGCCAACACACGATTGCATGCCTTTCCTGCAGACATCAAGATCTGCTTTACCGATCATTTTTCAAACACCTCCAGCAATCGTTCCCCATATCAAATCCCCAAATCCTTAGTTAAAATACTACCACTTTCACATGTTAAAGTCAAATGACGGATACAACAGATTGTGGTATAATTCATCGTGATGCTCAAAATGTTGCGTAAAAAAATGAGTTGCTGTGTCTTTTTTTACAGCATAATTCACAACAAACCAGCCGTACCGGAGGATGTGTCTATGCTATCTGATACAGAAATTGCATCCCAAGCCACACTGTTGCCGATTCATGAACTGGCCGGTAAACTCGGTCTGACAGAAGATGAGTGGGAACCTTATGGCCGTTATAAAGCTAAAATCAATGATCTCTCTGTCAATCGGCTGGCTTTTCGTCCGAACGGCCGACTTGTCCTTGTTACCGCTATCAACCCGACACCGGCCGGAGAAGGCAAGACAACGACCACCATCGGTCTGGGCCAGGCGTTATGCCGCTTAGGGTATCAGGCCATTGTTGCCTTACGGGAACCCTCTCTGGGCCCCGTTTTCGGCATTAAAGGCGGTGCGGCCGGCGGAGGATATGCGCAGGTTCTGCCTATGGACGAAATTAACCTCCACTTCACAGGTGATTTACATGCTGTCGCTGCCGCCAATAATCTTCTCGCGGCTTTAATCGACAACCATATTCACCATGGTAACCGTCTTGGCATTGATCCGCGCCGGGTGACTTTCAAGCGCTGCATGGACATCAATGATCGTCAATTGCGCCAAATTGTTGTGGGGCTTGGCGGGAAAGCAAATGGAACGCCAAGGGAGGATGGCTTTAATATAACGGCTGCTTCTGAAATTATGGCCATTCTTTGTCTCGCAGAAGATATCAATGATCTGAAAAGGCGTTTGCAAGCGATGGTCATCGGATGGACCTGGCAGGATGCACCGGTTACTGTTGCGCAGCTCGGAGCAACCGGCGCCTTAGCCGCTTTGTTGAAGGATGCCATGAAACCCAACCTCGTGCAAACCACAGAAGGAACACCTGCTTTGATTCATGGCGGCCCCTTTGCGAATATTGCGCATGGCTGCAGCAGCTTGCGTGCCACAAAGCTCGGGTTGAAGCTGGGTGATTTTTTAATTACAGAAGCTGGATTCGGTGCTGATCTGGGCGCAGAAAAGTTTTTTGATATCAAATGCCGTGTCGGCGGACTTCAGCCCGATGCGGTCGTTTTAGTTGCAACCGTCCGAGCACTCAAGTATAATGGCGGCGTTGAGCGATCCCGCCTCACAGAAGAAAATGTTTCAGCCCTCAAGGCCGGTCTGCCCAACCTCGCCAAACACATTGAAAACATAAAGCGGTTCGGCGTTCCCTGCGTGGTTGCTCTCAATCGCTTTTCTGAAGACACCTCGGCCGAAATCGATTCCATTTCCCGCTTGTGTGCTGATTATGGCGTTCAGATGGTTGAGTCCGACGTCTATGCACGCGGAGGAGCCGGAGGGCTAGACCTGGCTCATTCGCTTCTTGACCTGACAGATAGGGAAAAACCATCCTTTCGCCTGCTTTATCCGGATAATCTGCCGCTTTATGATAAAATAAAAACCATAGCGACGGAGATTTATGGAGCCGGTGCTGTCTCTTTAACCCCTGCAGCCGCAAAAGAGTTGGCACGCTATGAGGCGCTTGGTTTTGGATCTTTACCCGTCTGCATGGCTAAAACCCAGTTTTCACTTTCCGATGATCCGAATCAGTTGGGACGGCCTCAGGGTTTTACGCTTTCAGTCCGGGATATCCAATTGTCTGCCGGGGCCGGTTTTATCATTGCATTGACCGGCGATATTATGACCATGCCGGGTCTCCCGCGTGATCCAGCAGCCAATCGGATCGATGTCGATGCAGACGGCCGCATTACAGGCCTGTTCTAAAAAAACGCCGCATAAAGCAACAGATGCTGTTTTGATTTTATGAAGAAGACGCAGCCCATTAGAAAAGATATATCGCCGAACAGTCGTGTGCGCAGGAAAAAGTCCTCGAAAGGGCCTGTTCTGCTTTTGTGCCTGATTTTATCGCTCGCTGCCTTTTTTCTGGCACGCCCTCTGTTTACCGGGAAATCTCCACAGCCTTCCGAATCAGCCTCGAGAACATCAGGCCTGACTGAAAGCTCCGGCAGCGAAACCATTCAGACTTCATTCCCCTCTTCCGCCTGGACCGAAGAAACTTTTGAAACAACAAAAAAAAGCCTCACAACAAAAGATCGTTCCCAGGCTTTACAGGCAGCGGGCGAAGAGGTAATCAGGCTTCTGGAGAATCAGGAAGGCCGGTTTGGCGTCTTTTATATGAATCTGTCAGGCGGAGAAGTATGGGCTTATCACGATGAGGATCCTTTTGTCGCAGCCAGCTCAATTAAACTTGGGATCAACACCTATCTTTATTCCTGTGTTGCCTCCGGAAAAGCTCATCTGGACGATATTTTAACTTATGATCGCAGACCCTATCCAACGGGAGATTTTGAAGCCGGGACCGGAACTGTCCAAAATTTGCCTGACAAAAGCCAGATGACGGTCCGTGAAGCATCCCGTCTTTCCATTTGTATCAGCGATAATTGCGCGACCAACATGATCATTCGCTATTTGGACGGTATTGACGTTATCAATGAATGGCTTTCCGAAATCAGCGGGATCGTGAATTACCGAACAGTCGTCACATACACGGATTATGCCGGCCAAATTCAAAAAGGGCGGCATCGCAGCTGTGCCCGTGATCTTGGGTTGCACGCCGCCGAGCTCTATCGTTTGTGGCTGGAAAATCAAGCTGTTTATACGCCGCTTATTGAAGATCTCTGTCATACAGAGTTTGACTTTGGCATTCAAAAGGGTATACCGGAACAAATCCAGGTCGCTCATAAGATTGGAACCAACGGCATCTACTGTGCTGAAAATGATGTTGGCATCGTATTTTGTGAAGAACCATTTGTTCTCTGCGTGATGACTGAAATGAGAAGCGCGGAAAAGGCACACAACATTGAAGCAGAAATAGCGGAGATTTTTTATCGCCGGACGGGGTTATGGCCTTGGCAATGATGACTAAAGGTAAGAATGATGGCCGAACCCTTCACCCAACACCTCGCGGGCATCCTGGACAATGATAAAGGCTGACGGATCAATATCCCGAACAATACGAATCATTTCAGGTACCTCTCTGCGCGATAGAACACACAGGAGGACTTTCCGGTCTTTTCCGGAGTACATTCCCTGCCCAAACAAGCCTGTTACGCCCCGATCCAGCTGGGTAAGAATATTCTGGGCAATCTGATCGCCAAAATCAGAAATAATATAAGCCGTTCGGCAGTAATCAAATCCTTCTAAAACGACATCTATGCTTTTTGATGTCAGATACATGGCAATAAACGAATAAAGAGCCAGCAGGAAACCGGGTTCTTCCTGATCACGGTAAGCTACAGCAGAAGCCAAAATAATCAGAGCGTCAAAAATCAGAAGGTACTGCCCGACACTCAGGATGCTTGTTTTTTTTCGAATGACCATGGCCAGGATATCTGTCCCGCCTGTTGTAAAGCCGCCGCGGAAAATGAGCCCGAGGCCAAGGCCGAACAACACGCCGCCGATCAGGCAGAAAACAAGCGGATCTGCTTTTCCATACCTCAGAGGGCGATTCAGATAAGTTTCATAAAAATGAAAAAGAGGACGCTGCGTCAGATCAATCATAACCGCATAAGCCAACGTGCCAATCAGGCTGCGCCAAACAAAAACCGGATGAATCCGCCGCCATCCTAAAATCAAAAGAGGTAAATTCAGTAACCCAAAGAGAACACCGAACGGTAGAAACTCGCCGCGTCCGGTCAGCTGATAGATAATGGAAACAACGCCAGATATACCCCCCATTGTCAATCGAACCGGTACGTAAAACACATTGACTGCTACGGCTGACAGCAAACTGCCAATTAAAAGCAGCAAAACATCACGGAGCCATCCCTGGCAGGCCGATTGAAACAGTTTGCTTAAGGTCTGTTCCCTCTTCACCGGTTTCCTCTTCAGCCAATTTCACGTCTGCCTTCCATGGCACGCGACAGTGTCACCTCATCCGCGTATTCAAGGTCGCCTCCCATTGGGATACCGTGAGCGATACGCGTGGTCAGGATGCCTGCGGGTTTCAGCAAACGCGCAATGTACAAAGCTGTCGCCTCGCCTTCAACCGTGGAATTTGTTGCGAGGATCACTTCATGGATGGTCTCGTCACGTCTCAGTCGGTCCAATAATTCACGCAAATGGATCTGATCCGGACCGATTCCTTGCATCGGTGAGATAACACCATGCAAGACATGATACAATCCATTGTATTCATGCATTCTCTCCATAGCGGCCACATCACGCGGGTTCTCAACAACACAGATCATCTTGTGGTCTCGCATGGGCGCCGAGCAGATATCGCAGGGATCCTGCTCGGTCAGATTGCAGCAAATGGAACAAAGCCGAACGCTTTTTCTTGCATCCAGGATTGCTTCTGCCAAAGCCACAGCTTGCTCCTCTGGTTGCCCTAAAATATAAAAAGCCAGACGCTGAGCCGTTTTGCTGCCTATGCCCGGCAACTTGCTCAATTCTGTGATCAGCCGTCCAATAGAAGGCGCATAGCGTGCCATTATTCCATCACAGGCAGGTTTCGCCCGCCGCAAGATCCTTTTGTCATATTCATTCCTCCATTTGAACAGGTATGCCTAAATTTCCAGCCGTTTTCTTTACCTTTTCAACCCAATCCGGTTTGTCCTGCGGTTTATGATCAGCCGGAACCCGGTCCACCTTCATTAGAACAGGCTTCAAAGTCCAGTCTTGTCCCGAGCAGGCTCTCACAGCATCCTGGATTATTTTTAAAGATTGGGGCTGGTTGATTTCTTGATAATGCACGGCATCATCGGAAGAAAATGTCAGCTGAAGCGTGTTTTGATTCAAAGTAACCTGTGCGGGACGACTGAATAAATATAAAATCATGTTGCCGGTTTCCTGAAGACGATCCAGCACTTTTTCCCAAATGGCCTCGACATCAGGCTGTGCCTCGGCTTCTGGCTGTTCCTTGACTTCGTGTGGGGGGTCTTTCTCGATTTTACCATCGAGCACAACAGCTGGCTCCCGGTCGTCTGAAGGCAGGCTCATCAGCCGGATCAGCCCGATCTCCAATGCTGTCCGGCTGTCCGGAGCCCATCGTAGATCAGGCAGCAATGAAGACAAACCTCGGATCAGCGATATGATCCGTTCCTGATCAACTTGCTTGGCAAGTTCTTTCATATCCGGCAGCATTTCTGAAGGGACACGAGCCAATAGAGTCTCATCGTCGGTGAAACGGCAAACCAGCAAATTACGTAAATGTTGCGCCAGATCCGTCACAAAACGCGGCAAATCGCGGCCGGCCATCACAAGCTGGTCAATGAGCCTTAATAAATCTTCAATTTTTCCATTCAGCAGTGCACAGGTCATTTCCTGCAGAAAATGATCCTGCACAACACCAACCAGACTGAGAACCTGATCACGCGTGATAGGAGGCGAAAACGCATTACGGGCTTGATCCAAAATGCTGATGGCGTCCCGGAGAGCCCCATCAGCCAGGGTCGCAATGGCATGCATCGCATCCTGCTCAATATCAATTCCTTCATGTTCTGTAATCTGCGACAGCCGCTCCATGATCTGATCAAGCGGTATGCGAAAAAACTCATATCTCTGACATCGGGATAAAATTGTTGCCGGTATCCGATGAGGTTCCGTTGTCGCAAGAATAAACACGGCATGAGGCGGCGGTTCTTCCAGCGTCTTCAGGAGCGCATTAAAAGCGCCGGCTGACAACATATGCACCTCATCGATGATGTAGACTTTGTAACGGGTAAGCGATGGCATAAAAACGATCTCATCGCAAATGCGCCTGATGTTATCGACACTGTTGTTGGATGCCGCGTCCATTTCAATGATGTCCATCAAGCTTCCGTCTAAAGCGCTCTGACAGATTTCGCATTGATTGCATGGATTCCCCTGCTGTGGGTTGAGGCAATTGATCGCACGGGCAAATATTTTGGCCATCGTTGTTTTGCCGGTCCCGCGGGTGCCGCTGAACAAATAAGCATGCGCAATCTGACCGGTTATGACAGACTGCCTGAGCGCATAGACCGCATGTTTTTGATCAACAATTTCGTCAAATGTTTTGGGGCGCCATTCCCGATACAGCGCCAAGTGTGTCATATCTGATCCTCCTGCAGCGGCTCAAACAAACTGAGTAGACGAGCTGAAAAATCGCCACGCCTGACCTGCAGCCGTCGCAGGTTTCCCTGCGGCACCTGCGGGTGGCCGCTTACCGCTGCTTCCTTCCGGACCTGACGGGGTTCACGGGCCGCATCGCACAGGACCAACGATCGGCTGCAGATCAGACACGGCGATTTACTGTGTCGCTATTATAGCATAGTCTTCCTGCGCATGCCAAATCTGGATTCGCACAGAGCAGCTATCTGAGCCAAAATTTGATTAGAAAGTAAATCAGGATGGCAAAAGCACCAATCACAATCAGACCGAATAATAAATAGGACACCACAATCCCCTTGATAACACTGCGGCGTTCCATAGGGGTCAGCTGGATCGGCTCTTTTTTCTCCTCTGTTTTTCCAAACTCATCAAAAGCAGTTCGGCGCGGCCGTTTTTCGAAAAGGCGCTGAGGCATGCCATCTACATTCATATTGGCAATGACGCGATTATCATCACAGGTTTCCTTTTTTTGCTTGTCTTTACCCATATTCTTTTTCTTATTCCTGGGAATAAAGGTGACACGCGACTTCATGTTCATCATCATAAGCTTTGAACACAGGCGCTTTCTCTGCGCAAATATCCATCGCATGCGGGCAGCGGGTCCTGAACTTACATCCGGAAGGCGGGTTAACCGGGCTTGGAATCTCGCCAGTCAATAGGATCCGTTTCATTTTGACATCAGGATCAGACACAGGAACAGCCGATAACAATGCTTTTGTATAAGGATGCATGGGATTTTCGAAGATTTTTTTCTTGTCACCCTTTTCCACAATACCACCCAAATACATAACCGCAATGGTATTGGATATGTGTTTGACGACAGACAGGTCATGCGAAATAAAAAGATAGGTATAGCCGTAATGGTCCTGCAGGTCTTTCATCAAGTTGATGATCTGTGCCTGAATAGAAACATCCAGCGCACTCAGCGGCTCATCGCAAATAATAAATTTGGGATTCAGCGCAACGGCCCGCGCGATGCTGATCCGCTGGCGCTGCCCACCGGAAAATTCGTGGGGATAGCGGTAAAAATGCTGCGGCTGCAAGCCGCAATCGCGCATCACCTTCAGAATGTAGGGCCGGTATTGTTCCTTCGGCACAATCTTATGTTCTTTGACCGCCTCGCCAATAATCTCGCCGACTGGCATCCGGGGGGATAAGCTGGAATAAGGATCCTGGAAAATCATCTGAATCTGAGGGCGCAGTTTGCGCAGCTGTGAAGGAGTTAATTTGGACAAATCTTTGCCTTCAAAGAAAACTTCTCCGCCCGTCACTTCATGCAAGCGCAAAATGGTCCGGCCGACCGTGGTTTTACCGCATCCTGACTCTCCAACCAAACCCATTGTTGTCCCTTTCCGGATAGAAAAGGACACATCATCAACCGCTTTGACAAACGTTTTTCGCTTCCCGATGGACATCGATCTGACCGGGTAATATTTTTTCAAGTTTTTAACTTCTAAAATATATGGATTTTCCATGTGGTTACGACGGCTCCTTTTCCTTTATTGCACCCAATGGCTCGAAAAAGGTTACCTCTTCATTTTCCTGATATAGAAAGCAGGCGGCGCAATGCGTCGGCGAAAACTGAATCATATCCGGGTATTGGCGGGCACAGATCGGAAGCGCTTTCTCGCACCGGTTGTAAAAATAGCAGTCATTCGGCATATTAATAGGGTTCGGTACTTGACCGGGGATGCTGTACAGCCGATCAACCTCCTGATTGACACTCGGTTTTGACCGCATCAACCCAACGGTATAAGGGTGTTTAGGTTCCCTGAAAAGCTCACGAACCGTTCCCTGTTCAATCACCTTCCCGGCATACATCACAACAACATAATCGGCCATCTCTGCAATGACACCCAAATCATGGGTAATCAGCATAATGCTTCCATTCATACGATCCTTCACATCACGTAGTAATTCCAGAATCTGCGCCTGAATCGTGACATCAAGTGCCGTCGTCGGCTCATCCGCAATAATCAAACGCGGATCACATGACAGCGCCATGGCTATCATAACACGCTGACGCATGCCGCCGGACAATTCATGCGGATAACTGTCATAAACTTTATCGGCCATCGCAATCCGAACCTGATTCAGCATGTCTATGGAATGTTTTTTTGCTGACGCCGGTGTCGCGCCTTCCACATGCAATAAAACGACCTCATCCAGCTGATCACCCACCTTCAGGACCGGATTCAAACTGGTCATCGGTTCCTGAAAAATCATGGCAATTTCCTTACCGCGAATTTTCAGCATCTGATCCATCGGCATTTTAGTGATTTCATAGCAGCGCCCGTCATGCGCCTGATAACGAATGCTGCCTTTGACAATTTGTCCCTGAGGAGCCTGGACCAACTGCATCAGCGAAAGGCTCATCACAGATTTCCCGCAGCCTGATTCGCCGACAACACCCACTATTTTCCCTTTTGGGATATCAAAAGTAACGCCGTTAACCGCTTTGACCGTCCCAACATCCGTAAAAAAATAGGTATGCAGATTTTCAAATTCAACCACATTGTCGGGATTTTTCATTTGCGTCAGATATTCAGATTCTGAAACATTCTTACGGCGTTTATTGCGTTCGTACTGACGGAATATTTTATTGTTTTCACGGCTGATCCGTCGCTCTTCCCGCAGCGTTAAATAAAGCGTCTGGTCAACATCATCCGGATTTTCTTTTTTGGTTTTGAGCCAGTTCATGCTGTCACCTACCTTTTCATTCTGGGATCAAATGCATCCCTGAGTCCATCACCGATAAAACTAAATCCCAGAACGGTGATGATAATTAAAATTCCAGCAGGCACCCACATGTTGGGATAGTTTGCCAAAATCTCCTGCCCACGGGAGGGGTCCGCCAGCGCAATCATTGATCCCCAGGCTGCCCGCGGGAAAGGCACGCCTAGACCGAGGTAAGACAGAGTCGATTCATAAAGGATCACACCGCCCAGGCCGAGTGTCATGTTGACAATTAACTGCGGCATGGTGTTGGGAATAAGGTGCTTGAATATCTTTCGTGAGGCACGGATGCCGGTTGTTGTCGCAGCCAGCATAAACTCCTGCTCACGCAGCATCAGGATCTGTCCCCTGACGATACGGGCAGAGCCGGTCCAGCCCATTATCGTTAAAAAGGCCATCAAATAATAAATGCGGTGTTCTGCCGGAATGGACTCAATGGATGTAATAGCGGCAGACAAAACCAAAAGGATCGGCAAGCCAGGCAAACAGGCAAAAATGTCAACAATTCTCATGATGACCTGATCCACCCACTTGCCAAAGTAACCGGCCAGGCCGCCCAGAACAATACCGATTGACGTCTCCAAAAATATTACAATAAACGAAATAATCAATGAAATACGTCCGCCGTACATCAGGCGTGTAAAAATATCAAAACCGGATGTGTCGGTTCCCAGCCAGTGTTCGGCAGAAGGCGGCGCCTTAAAATTCACCAGGGTCACCGATTTATCATAGTAAGTATATATTTGTCCGTCAGGCCCCTTGAATTCTGCCTTCGACACCATGTCGGATATCCTCTCGATTTTGAAGACTTGTGTTTCGCCGTAACCCCAAGTCATGTCTACAATCACCGGGCCCAAGAAAGAGAAAACAAAAACAAAAATAATCATAGCCAAGCCGGCAATCGACAATTTACTCCGGAAAAAACGCTTCGCAACCATCCGCCCGGGAGAAATGACGCGAAAGTTATCGGCAAAATCACTTCCATTGGCCGACATATCCGCATAACTGGCATTTGAACTGACTTTTTGATTCATCTCGGGATTTTCATGATTTTTATTCATGCCGGCAACCCCCTACGACAACTTGACACGCGGATCGACCACCATATACATCAGATCCGATATCAACATGCCGGCAACCGTAAGAATCGATAAAAACATGTTGTAGCCCATAATAAACGGGATATCGCCCTGCTGCGTTGCACGCAGGGCCATGTAGCCGATCCCGGGAATAGCAAAAACAGTTTCCGTAATCATCGCGCCGCCGAACAGGCTCGGCAGCATGCCGGATAATGACGTGATCAACGGGATCATGGTGTTTCGGAAAGCATGCTTATATATCACCGTATGCTCGGACAATCCTTTGGCTCTTGCCGTGCGGATGTAATCTGAATTTAAAACTTCAAGCATATTGGTCCGTGTAAACTTCATCAAACCGCCGACGCTCAGCAAAGTCAGAACGGTGATAGGCAGCACGAGATGGTGCGCTTTGTCCAGAAAGATCTGTAAATGCGCATCTGGCGGAAAAACCTTTGTTGCTGTCGTCAGCCCTTGTAGCGGGAAAAGGCCGAGCTTAATGCTGAACACATTCATCAAAAGAGCAGACAGGAAAAATGACGGCAGGGCCGTACCGATCATAGCCAGAACAGAAACGGTATAATCATACGGTCCATATTGCTTAACGGCAGCCCGGATGCCCATTGGGATGGCAATCGCTATTTCCAGTACAAACGAGATCGCGGAAACAATAAATGAAATCCAGACGCATTCAGAAATAACAGTCGAGACCGGTTTGCCGTAAAGAAAAGAAAAACCGAAGTCACCGGACAAGGTGCTGCTCAGCCAGGTCAGATAACTCTTGCTGATACCGGCCAGGCTTTTATCCGCAAGGCCATACAGTTCTTTGAGTCTTTGCACATCTTCTTTCGTCATGGAACCGTTTGCAAGAGCCGCGGCTGTCTGGTTGTCAATATAGTCTGCCGGCATCAGCATAGACAAAAGATAGATTAATGCGGAAACACCAACAAGAATCAACAAGGCCAGCAATATTCTTTTTATGATGTACTTCACCATAGATCTTAAGACCACTCCGATTCAAATGAAGAATAGTTAAAGGACAAGGCTTGAACAGCTGTCCAAGCCTTGTCCTTTTCATTATATGAAATATGAAAGCTCAAAACCAGTCTTAGCCATTGAGCTCGACATTCCAGATAAATCTCAGCGGGGTCTGGAACGGTGTGACATTTTCGCCGCTTAAGATTGTTTCACTGTTGATGACTTCTTTATTGTATACATACATATTCTTCCTTTGATAAGTTGGAATCTCAACAGCGAGACCGGTTGACAGTTCGAGCGCCCGGGCGTAAATCTCTTTTCGCTCCTCAATGTCAAGCGTTGAACGCCCGGCAAGGATCAACTCATTTAACTCTCTCAGCATTTGCTTCTCTTCCTCGGAACCATGCTCAAATAAGTAATAGAGACCGGTTGCGGCCGGAGAAGTGCCTTGATTGACGGCCGGATCTGAATACCAGATCTGGAACATATCCGGATCGACTCCGCCGCCGCCCCACGCAGCGGCCCAGACCTGAATACCGGACTCATATGCTGTGCTTAATTTGCTAAGCAGGTTCTGATCCGTTTCGATGTCCACTTTCACACCGATCTTTGCCAGGACTTCCTGGGTGTTAATGAAGATGGAACCGGCAGGATGGTCCTTTGCTTCCGACGGCAGAGTAAACTTGAACGTCACTTGCTGGCCTGCCTTTTCGTGTCCTTCCGGATACTTCATGATATTGTTTGCTTCATCATAAATATAGCCGGCTTCAAGGAACAGCTGCTTAGACGTTTCCCCGGTTTCATCATAGGGGAAGAGGCATTCCGGATTTTCCGGGTAAGCCCAAAGAACCTTCGTCATGGTGCGGTAGTTAACCGTCGCCAATTCACCGTAATAGTCATCAACAGCCAGCTGGACGTTCATCGCATGTGCCAAAGCCTTCCGCACTGCAAATTCCGGAATGGCCTGAGCCTGGATGCCGATGTAGCCATAACCGTCGTTATCGACCAGGATATAATCCAGTTTCGCATAATCACCCTGACCGGCGGTAATATCATTGACGATGGTTGTTGAAGCAGACGGATCCGAATAATGGACCGTTCCTGTCAATACGGCGTCAAGCTCCGCGCCTAAAGCGATTTCCATGTAACGCAGCGTTTGAATTTTGGGAGAGCCCAGCAAGAAGCTGTCATTAGCTGTATAAGTCACCACATTATCTTTATATTCCTGAAAAACGTAGGGACCGGCACCCATCGGCGCTCCATTTTTAGTTTTCAGAAAATCCATAAATTCTCTTTTATTGAGATCAACACCGTTTTCATTCAGGGTTCCTGTGTAGCCATCGGTGTAATAATGGAAAGGGACAACATCAATGCCAAGCTTAAAAATCGCAGTTGGATCGACCCCGTCAATGACCACTTTTATGTACTCGCGTTCGACGCCGTCCTCACCGGCAATTGTGCCGGATGTAATCCCACTGATGCTTTGGACGCCGCCTTCTGTTGCGGCTTCATTTTGAATATACAATTGCTTGACATAATCTTCGATTTTGCGGTCACCGGCCGCTTCATAATTGATGCCGTCGTCCGGCGAGAGGTTGTAGCCGTAAGCTCCCAGGATGTTCTCCCAGAATACTTTGGCATCGACCGTGTCTGTTTCCAGGTTGTATTCATTTCCAAGCGAATCAGTAAAGATGGTTCCGTCTTCATTGAGCTCGCCGAAACCCCAGAGCGTCATGCCAAATGCGGCCTGAAGCGTTGGATTATCCTTCAGGTCATCCGCCGTATAAGGGGCAAAATCGCTTTCCACATAATCGATGTACTCGCTGTTAACCGTATCGATGATCTCCTGAGCAAACAAAACGCCGGCTTCATCAAGGTAGCTCCAGAAAGCTTCCTGCTTTTCCATTGAGACGCCTTCAGCCGGATTAATGATCATGGAGCCGTCTTCGGCCGTATCAATACCGGCCGCAAGAATCGCTTCCACCTCTTTCAGAACTTCCGTGCTGGTCTGCATCCGATACTCATCCATGCCTTGAATCTTCATGGTATAGAATGTGCTGGCGCCATCATAAAGCGGATCGCAGAGCACATAGATCGAAAACAGGACATCCTTTGCTGTGACGGGTTCGCCGTCGCTGAAAGTAATGCCGTTTTTCAGCACAAAAGTATAGGTGGATGTGGATTTGTCAGCGGCGACCTCCTGCTCATATGAATATGACAAACAGGGCAGATCAACACCCGCCTCCGGTTCACCGTCTTTGTTGTAAAACAAGAGACCGAGCTGAGTCATACCTGTCACGTCGACATCATAAGCTGACGTGGCGAAAAAAGAACTGAATTTACCGTCCAGCGTCCCGGTGCTGAGGACAAGGGGCATGGTTGCATTGTTTCCTGTTCTGGGTGTGACAGTCGCATCATAGCGGTCTGCCGGAACATCGGGCAAAACAACAGCCGGAGATGTAGTGGTGCTTTGGGTCGTTGCGGTGGTCGAACTGGTTGAGGTCGTACCGGTTGTTTCCTTGCCACAACTTACGACAGAAAAAATCATGGCAAACGCAACCAGGCACAATAAGATTCGTGACCTTACATTCTTTTTCATAACAACCTCCAATAATTTATTAGCAAAATTCAGATATTGCCACAACCAATTATATCATAAATAATAAATCTCGTATGTGGCCTTTTGAAGACGCTCCATCTCTTTCTGAATCTTCTCTTTAGAATTAAAATGACGATTCACCCTCATCATTTTTATTTTCGGTTTCAAAGAAAGACCGAACCTTCGCATAATCAGATGCCCTGATAATGACATCCTGTGCCGTAACATTATCAAGCTGGCAGTCTTCGGATAACGCAATCAGATCCGAAATCAGATAATTGGCTTTCCCATCGTCACCAGCACCGCTTTCGATGGTCAGGCCGTGGAAATGAACATGACTGATCACTGCATCCGTCGCTTCGACAGCCAGCGCACCAATTGTAACATCGATTCCGGAACGGACATTGACCTGAATGCTCAGATTTTCAAAGGTTACGTCACGGATGGTTGCCCTGTCAAGTTCTAAAAACAGTCCTCCCTTCTTTTCTGCCGAAAGATCAGCCTTTCGACTCGTTACACGTAACTGAATGTTTTTTATCACGTGACCATTTCCGTACAAAGTGCCTTTCAGGGTTTCTGAAGTCTCAACGGTCAGTCCGGAAAAATCAAGATCGGTCAGCAGGATCAATCCGTCCACGCCCTCAGGGAGCAGCTTGTACCGGTCACCCTCTTTCAGCTGACTGATGTCTGAAACTCGGATATACTGACCTTCAACGTATTTCAGATAAACTGTTTTTCCGGATGTGTTGTCGATGTAGTGCTGGATCGATTCATGAATAATTTCATCTTTCCGCGCGCGGATCTGTTTGCGAATATCGGGGTCATCTGTTACGATTTGATAACCAAGTTTCTTAATATATAAATCCGGGTCGGCTTCTTGTTCATCAAAAGCCTCTGTTTCCAGATCAAAGGGCACGATATATTGGGGAAACTCCTCATGAAGCTGATTAAAAAGCTCTTTGTTGGACGGCTTCAGCTCAATATGCGTGTAAGATGAAAAATCATAAGGGACGGAACACGCTTCATCCGCATAATATCCAAACAACGTATAACCCGGCTTGCTGACCAACTTTTCTGTGGTTCCTGATAAAGGCTGAACCGCAGATCCTTTCGTGATATTTTTTGAAAACATGACGCGTCCGGTACTGGCATCAACATAATTGACTTTACCTTGCTCGATCCATCTGGCGTACAGAGTAATGTTATCCTGCACGCGGTCTTCATCAAAATCCCATCGGTCTTCTGCTTTAAATTCATAGCCAATCACCTGGCCATTCTCGTCAACGATATCTGTCTTGGCCGTATACCACCCTGCCAGAATATAACCATCTTTGACCGGCTGAATCAGCATGTTGATTGTTCCTGATGGTTCAAACAAGTACGAATTTTTCATATAATATGTTTCACGTACACCGCGCGCGTTAATGCTGCCGCCCAGCGCATCATAAATGACGACCGCATCATAGCCCCACTGGCCCGGATCCATGCTCTCGCCGGCACGCATACATGATGACAAAGCCGGCAATAATACCATTAATAACAGCAGGATGACGCTTCGGAAATACTTTCTTTTTGCCATTGCTAACCTGTGCCCTCCAAACAATTTTCAAAACTGATGATCAAAAACCTCCAAGTTAATCAACAACGTGAAAATTGATCTCTTTCTATTTCTATTATGAGGCGATCAGGCTGCTTGTCAAGTTATGAATGACTCTTTCTATTTTGGCTTTAATCGGCAGATTTCATCCAGAAGATGATGATAAGCCGATAAATGATCAGGTATAGAATTCGGATCGACTTTTTCGGTCCGGATCACCGCAAAATTCTGTTTTTGGAAAAGAGGAACTTCTACGGCCCAGTCCATCACGATATCAAAACACGCTTTATAGCACGATCTCAATTTATCTTTTTCCATATATTCTGCCAGATCCAGAATCAGTTCATCCAATTCATCGTCTTTGATGCTGAAATAATTGGTATTTTGGGTTTGATCCTTTTTATTGATCCGATCTGAATGGTAACCCTCATATAAATCAACAACCCTGCTCTGTTCACGCTCTGCATACCATAAATTTTGTTTTCTTGAAGCAAGTGTATTCCAGAATTCATCTGCGCTGTCCACTTTTATGATCTCA
>JAGPFK010000233.1 GCA_018056585.1 Clostridia bacterium
CTTACAGGCCTCTTTGAGCTGATCGGCCGGTCGTGCAATGGAGGCTTTAATATGCATAAATACCGATTCCGCGTCGTCTGTTTCGGCTGATTCCTGAATCGGTTGATTTGCGAAACGGGCCGATTGCTCCGCAGCGGCTAAAAAGAGGGTCGCCTTTTGTTGAATGTGGCGGATGGCTTTCCCAACCTGCTGATCAATTTCAGCGATTGCTTGTTGTAACTTTTCAATTTCCTCCTTAAGAGCTTCTAATTTTCTATATAAATCACTGCCGTAACGTTCCTGTTCAAGTTCAGACAGTTTTTTCCTCAATGCTTCCAGTTCGTCTGTCAGAATTTCCTGCTCAGACAGTAAAACAGTCAGCCGTTTTTCTTCTTCCTGCCGTTGTTTCTCCTTTGCCTGCAGCTGTTCTTCCCAGTCCGCCTGCTCTCCGCGACATACGAGAAAGCTATAAAGCCGGTAATTGGCGGCTTCGTTCTGATAATCCTGATAAAGAGTGATTCCTTCTTTCAGATGTTGAACCTGCTCCCTGATCTGGATCGCCTGCATTTCAAGACGGCGGTAATGACGAAGGTTTTCTTTCAGCTCATGAATATCAATGGAACGGTCCGCATCACAGATATAATCGGTAATAAACGTTGTGATGTCCTGAATGGGCGTAAATGCAACGGCTCGGCGGAATAAAGAAAAATAGTTCTTGCGGAGGCCACCCAAGTATGCGGCCAGCTGATTTTGGTACTGCTGGTTGGATGCTGGTAGCTGGTAACGCGTCTTTGCCGGTAAATGCCGGATCCACGACTTAAATTCCCCTATATCCATAGGGGTGTTGTCATTTTTAATGAAATGGTGGTCCGGAATTTTATCTCCATAGAGAAACCACTGATTCGTCCATTTCCCGATATCAAAACTATCAAATACGGATCCGGCAGTAAAGATGCGATCATTTTCCGTTTCATGGAACTCGCAGGCGATGATGCTGGTAAAACGGCCTTGCCTCAGGCACCGGCTGGACCGGTCGCCGTCTTCGCCATATTCGCCAGCCAGATAGCCCTCGAGTGTTCGCTCTGATTTTTCATTGGCTGCTTTATTAAAAAATCGGCGTGCATTGGTGTCTCCCAGCAAAACAACTTGCAAGGCATCGATGATGGTTGTTTTTCCGACACCGGTTTTTCCGGTTAAAAAATTGATCTGATCCAGCTCAATGAGCTGGTGGGCATAAAAATGCCAGTGAATCAATAAAATGCGTTTTAGTAACTTGGCCATCTATAAGTGTACCCTCTTTTTGTTTATGTTATCATTCTGAAGCATCTGAATCTTCGTCAAAGGCTGATTCAGCTTCGTCTGGCACGGTATTCTCTTTTTCGTTTATTATTACTTCCTCATCACCCTCCGGGTTGAGCTGGCGATAAACATCTGCTATTTTTTGGTTTGGCAGTGCAAACAGAATAGACGGTAAAATAAGCAGACGCGCGTTTTCATCTTCCCAACTGCCATCAATTTTCTGAATAATCTGATGATGAGCAAAGATTCTAAGGGCTTCACGAAGCTCTTTATCGGATGGTTTCTTACGGCGTGATTCCAGATTCATCAGGCGCAACGCAACTTCAAAAGGGGTTGTTTGTATTTCGTTGCGTAAAGTCAGCTTTTCCCGCTCTTCGTCGTAAATAAGGCGCAGGCAGTAAAGGATCAATGTTTGAAACAAATTGAGATTGCGTCGATTTTGTCCAACGTCACTTTCGACATATATGACACCATAATGGCGATCCTTTAGGAGATGCCAGCCAGCCAGTTCGAGATAATCTGAAAACAATTCGAAATGGCGATCAACAAACCGATAAGCCGAGGAAGAACGGATTTCGTCAACGGATGGATCATAGCGATCACGAACAATAAAAGTACGCGACAGTAGAGTATTTACTTGCCTGGCAAAGAGCTCTTTGTCATATTGATTGAGTTGATCATATGCTTCCAGCCACTCGGCGTTCATCATGGACGTTTTCGCTCCTGATCTTATTTTTTCGACTGATTATCATAGAGGGGATCTGGTAAGGTCCCTGACGGATCGGCTTGATTTCATGGCAAAAATGAATTTGGTAGGGGATTTGCCTTTCATACTGCTTAATCACAGCCAGCATGATTAGAATAAAGGCTTCATCAGAATCAATGGGAATATCGTCACTGTTGATTTCATTTCTATTTTCAAGCAAATTCATGATGTAGCTGATTACACGTTGGTGGGAATATCGATTGGCTGTATCACGCAGAAAATCGAAGATAGCCGCGCCCTGCTGCTCACGTAAAGTTGAGGCTTCATCAGCCGGACTGATGGGCAATGGCTTCATGTCCTTGTTGGCATGGGTAATAACCCTGAGGTATAAGGAATTGTGATCAAGCGTGCTTTGATGAAATAAGGCGGGGCTTTCAAGCATCAACTTTTGCTGTTCCAAACTAAGAAAGCGAGCCTTCGCGATTAGCTTTATCAGATAACCACGGATATTTTCCTCCTGGTTCTGCATGTAAAGAAGCCGGTCAGCCGAAGCACGCGTGTACGCTCTGTTTTTCTGATCAATGTCATTTAATAATGGCTCAACATGATCAAAAATATCAGAAACAGTTCTCAGATAAAAGATAAGCTGTTCCATGGCTTTTACCTTTGTCAGATCCGGATTGGACGGCCTTTCGGCTAAACACGAAAGGAAATCAACGTCTGACTGAATGCCGTCGCACAGCGCCATAACGGGTACCTTGTAACGCTGAATCGCATCGCGTGTCTTAAGCGGATGATAGATGCGTTCATTGACCAGCACCTGAAACTCATCAAAATGTTCTCTCAAAATATCACTGGATGTGATTGCTTCGTTAAGGCGTCGATGGTAACGGCGTATGTTGCTAAGTAAAGTCTTCAGCGCATCCATCAGTTTTTCTGCTTCTTTTGCCGCTTGGTCCAGCGCCATCCAGGCTTCTTCAGTTTCAGTTTGACTTTGCCCGGACAAGCGGATGGCATCGGCCGATTTGAGCAAAGTATAGACGAGAAAAGCATGGCGCCCGTATTCTTCTTTTGATTCTTCAGTTAAAGACCAAAGGACATCCAGAATAGCAACGGCATAGGGTGGCAGTGTGATCAGTTCGTCAAAGCTGGTTTGCTTATATTCGATTTCAAGCCAGCCGGTCTGCTCCAGCCGGCGCATCAGAATCCGCGCCATTTCGCTTGGCCCTGCCGCTGATTGGGGTGTTTCATCATCAAAAGATGGCTCGTCTGATTGCCAGCTGTATTCAAGTTCACAGAGGCGGTCGGTCAGCATGACATGCAAAACATCGCGCTCAATGGTATATTCACTTTTGAATGCTTTTCGTAGCGTAAACAATGCCTCAACATATAAATTGCGGTTTGGTGAACTTAAGACGGAAAATAGATTTTCCGGTATGTTTTGAAACAGGCTCAAGATAATCCCCCGATAAAAACGTCCATATTTATTTACTCATTATATCACGTTGCGGCCAAACTGGTTTTTTTGAATGATCATTTAAAAATCCCCGGAACCTATTTCTCGACGATCCGGGGATTTATAAATCAA
>JAGPFK010000234.1 GCA_018056585.1 Clostridia bacterium
TGTCATCGCTTCTCAGGTCTTTGCCCTTCCAGTCGATGAAAAATTGGAGGCAATCCGATCCGCCCTGCCAGGTGCCAACTGCGGTGCATGCGGTTATTCTGGTTGCGATGCTTATGCCATCTCATTACGCGAAGGCAAGGAAACCAATGTTGCCTTATGCCCCGTCGGCGGAGAAGAAACGGCTGTGGAACTTGCGGAAATTCTCGGATTGGAGCCGCCTCGATTTATTCCTCAGACTGCTTATGTCTTTTGCCAGGGGACTGAAAAAAACACTACAAAAAGATATCATTATTCAGGCATCATCAGCTGTTTCGCGGCTATGGATCTTTTTTCCGGTCCAAATTCCTGTACCTATGGCTGCATCGGCTTTGGTGATTGTGTTTCAGCCTGCCCCTATGGCGCGCTTTCTCTTTCAGAAGGAATTGCTTTTGTGAACAGCAGCAGTTGCCGGGCTTGCGGCCTTTGCGTGTCGACCTGCCCCAAAAATCTGATTGAAATCATCCCGCGCCATTACAATGCCTATACCGTTTCCTGCAAAAACAAGTGGCCGGGCGCTCAGACACGAAAAAACTGCAAAGCCGGTTGCATCGGCTGCGGCCGCTGTGCCCGCGCTTGTCCTTCGAACGCCATCACCATGGATGGCCCATTAGCTGTCATTGACCAATACTTATGTACCCATTGCAATCAATGCCTGGAGGTTTGCCCGACTCATGCGATTCGCCGCGGCTTACCGATAGCCTTGGGTCCAGACGGCGAGCCCATTCGTTCCTATGCATCGGATGAACCGCCCGCGCCCACGCCTTCGCTTCAGGATATCCTAAGTCAAGGCAAAAAATAAACAACTTGCTTTTAATGTATAATAGAAACAAAACCATTTCAAAAGAAGGTTGAGTATGAATCTGCTAATACAATATATTGTTGCCCTGTCTAATCTTTATGGCATTGTACCGCTTAAAAAGATCGTGGAAATTTACAACAGCCAAAATGAGGATCACATCAGCCTTGAAGACGTTGAAGCCTATTACAAAAATCCACCCAAAGAACTCGAGAAATCATTTGTTTACCCATACAGGGGCTGTTTTGTGAATCAGTCAGTCATAGAGTTCGATGATTTTGACAGGTTGATGGCACAAAAATCAAACAAGCCCTACTATGTCCCCGGAAAAGACGAGCTGCTCAAATATACAGATAACTGCTACACCGAGGAAACCAGAGAATACAGAGCATTACGCGATTATCTCAGAGATCACTTTTTTAATGGTGATGAAGAAAGGGCGGATAATCTGGCTGATGATATCCAAGGTCTGTTTCAGTTTGCAAAGGATTTCAGCATACAAATGGTTTTTGACCGGTTGAATCGGATGGGCGTCTCTTTCGAGGATTTGGATCAGGTGAATGAAGTTGTGCATCTGATTACAAACATGTCAAACAACACCCGGATCTGGGAAAACAATGGTCATACACCTCATGAGATCATGACAAAATATGAGAAGCCCCATTTAAGGCCGCTGCCTGCAGAACCTTTTGCCCCAGCGGGATCAGGAAAGCGAAATGACTGGCCAAAGCAGTATATTGGCAGAAACGCTCCTTGTCCCTGCGGCAGCGGAAAGAAATATAAAAATTGCTGCATGAATAAAGATCAAAAGCAGCCCCCTAAGTCCTGAAAAGTTACTGGCGCAGCCATACAAGTATCAAGAGCGACCAAAGTCAGAAACTGCTTAAAAACCTTTTCTGTCATTTTCCCATAACAAAATATTGTAAAAACTCTACATGGAAGCCAATTCATGCTTCTGATTTTAATTCATTTTGCACCACTGTCGATGAAATACAGTTAAAACCTGATATCCATCCCTTATGGCTGGACCATTCCTTTGCTTTTTCAGTCATTGAGGATTTGTTGTTTTCCGATACTGTAACGGGGTGATCTGATATTCATTCTTAAAAGCGTTTTGAAAATGAGACTGGCTCGAAAAACAAAGGTAGCTGCTTATCTCCGATATGGGCTTATCGGTAAAGGACAATAAATTTTTGCTCTCTTCCAGTTTGCACCTCTTAATGAATGCACTTGGCGGAATACCCAATTCTTCTTTGAATCTCTGCGACAAATATGACCGGCTCTTCCCAACGTGACGAGCCACATCACAAACGCTGAGCGGCTGGTTCGTGTTTTGGAAAATATATTGAATGGATGCCGATACGCAAGGCGATATCCCGTCAGGGACCTTCCGGCTCGCAACATGTTCTGCAAAATCAAAGACCATTGTGTACATGAGCCGGGATATTGTATCGGCCTTGTTCATTTTCTCCATTTCCAAAATATACACATCACTTAACTGGAAAGCACTTTCAACATCCAGTCCGCCCTGGATGGCGCTTCTGCTGAGCAATGTCGCCGACACAATAAACATGTTTTTCAACTGGCGAATCGAATCACCTGCAATCATGCCTTCAATCACCGCGTTGGGATTTTTCAGGAGCCTTCGCAGCGCATCGGTCTTCCCATCTTTAACATAACTGAGCATCTCACATTCAAAGGGATAGGAATGGTGATATTGCTGTGCTTCTTTTGCCTCATAAGCTTTTTTTGAGTAAATCGATGAAATGAGATTGGACGTTTCAGACTTTCTTTTTTCAAAATAGTCAAAGACGTCAATTTCCTCATCGTTCAATTCAAAATAAATAAAAGAAAGACAATTTAAAAACTGCTGATATGACCGTAGCGGGATGCTGTCGAGAAAATCGGAAATAGCATCAGACCGACTTGCCGCCACATGACAGCTAAACATGAAACGATTGGCGGCCAAAGCATCGCAGCGTGTGCTGATCACGGGGCCAAGCAGCACGCAGACAGATGAATTTTTGCTTTTTACAAGCCCGTAGTGAAATGAATTTTCTGTTGTTAATGCATTGATCAAACGATTCTCAGCTGAAAGCAGCCCAAACCAGTGACATGAAAAGTCAAAATCAACAGCAGGCCATCGGCAAACTTGTTTTTCCCCATAATACAGACTGACGGGTATAAATGTACAGGCATAAAAATGCCTGCAAAATGATTCGATCCGACAACTCCCCATAAAAGTTCTCCTGATTCATGTGCCCATCTGACAAAAGCATCAAAGACACCCAAACAACATATATGCAAATTATAGCACATATATGCAATATTGTGTCTGAATGCACATATAGAATAAAATCGATTGTTATTCTTTTATCATGAGCATGTTTCTTTCCCAGCGGGCATATGACCCGGAATGCTGACCAATGTAAGGGGGATGCAGATGAAAGCGGTCCAGTTGAAAACAGAGTATTTGAAAAACCCCATCGGTGTCGATTTCTCACCTCCAAGATTTTTCTGGAATTGCGAGAACGGCATCAGGCAAACAGCTTACCAGATCCTGGCATCGAACATGAAAGGCCGGGTGCTTTGGGACAGCGGCCGGATCCAATCAGCACAGATGACAAAAATACCCTATCCTGGAGACTGTCAGTCACGAGAAAGAGTCATCTGGAAAGTCAAACTCTGGGATGAAGAAGGTCGGGAAGGAAGCTGGTCCG
>JAGPFK010000235.1 GCA_018056585.1 Clostridia bacterium
GCCGGGTCGGCGCTGATTTTTATCTTGTCAACTCATCGTTTGAGTTGTTTCCGGGACTGCCGATTTTTCACAGCAGAGATTTGGTTCATTGGCGTCAAATCGGTCATGCCCTGGATCGTCCATCGCAGGTTTATTTGAAAGCCAATTCCTTAACCGGAGGCCTGATGGCGCCGACCATTCGCTATCATAACGGCGTCTTTTATATCATCAATGCAAATTTTTGTGACGCTGGGAACTATCTCATTAAAGCGGAAAATCCGGCAGGACCCTGGTCGGACCCTTATTGGCTCAACGACATCACGGGCATCGACGCTTCCTTGTTTTTCGACGAAGATGGCCGTTGTTATATTACAGGAACGGGCACCATCCCTTCAACAGGAGAAAGGGGCATTTATATCTGCGAATTTGACGCGGAGAAGATGGAAAAACTGAGCCCAAAACAGTTTATCTGGAATCATGCCTTGCACGAAGCGGCTTCTCCTGAGGCCCCACATCTGTATAAAAAGGACGGGTGGTATTATCTCGTGATCGCTGAGGGGGGGACCGAACATAACCATGCCGTGACCGTGGCGCGAAGCCGTGATCTTTTTTCCTGGTTTCAAGGCAACCCGGCCAACCCGATTCTGACACACCGTCATCTTGGCCAATTATATCCCATCTGCAATGCGGGTCATGCGGATTTCGTTGAAACTTCAGATGGAAATTGGTATGCTGTCTTGCTGGCATCGCGTCTGATAGACGGCTATTACAAAAACTTAGGCCGCGAAACCTTTTTTGTTCCGGTTGAATGGGAAAAGGATTGGCCTGTGATGAGCCCTGGAACAGGTAAAATTGAACGAAGTTATGATGCACCCATCCTGCCGCCGTCTGCTGTTCCCATTTTGCCGGAGCAAGAGCATTTTGATCATCCCAAACTTTCTTATGAATGGTTTTTTTGGGGCACACCTTATTATGATTTTTGGAAAATAGAAAACAGTTGCCTGATGCTTCGCCTTTTGCCTCGTTCTCTCGCACGAGAAGTCGAACCCCTTCGCCTCGACAGAAAAAAAGAAATCACTGAAGAAGATGCCGTCAGTTTTATCGGGCGCCGTCAGACCCACATTCATTTTGATGTGAGTTGCATGCTGACCTTTGTGCCTCAAGCGAATCATGAGACAGCCGGCCTCATCGTGATGCAGGCGGCAAATCACCACTATCGATTAGAAAAAATAAGAGGCGAAATCCGACTGGTCTTAGCAAGAAACGACATGTCCTGTCCACCTCATTTTCCACAGTTCAGGAGCAGAACCACGGAGGAAATTCTTGCGAGAGCGCCTTATTTCTCTGAGACCATTATTTTGAAGCTGTCTGCAAGAGGTCAGCGTTATTACTTTTATTATGCAGAAGGAGAGCAGGAAAATGATTTTTTGCTTGCCGAAGCCGATGGACGATTGATCAACCCGGAAATCATCGGCTGCATGATCGGCACCTGTCTTGGTATGTTTGCCAGTGCCAATGGTCATAAAAGTGAAAATTGGGCGGCTTTTGATTGGTTCAATTACAAAGGTTGGGATCAAAGGTGATTTTATGAGTCTGTTAACGATTCGTGTGAAGCAGGGGCTGCTTCAGGGTATAAAAGAAGAAGGCTACACTGTTTTCAAAGGCATTCCCTATGCTCAGCCACCGATTCATCATCTGCGGTTTAAAAGGCCGCAACCTGCAGCTTGCTGGGAAGGTATTCGTCAAGCCAAGCAATTTTCACCCCGCTCGATGCAGCTCATGCATCCACCCGGCTCGTTTTATGATAAGGAATTTTACGGCGATCCTTGTTACTTGCCGCCCATGAGTGAAGATTGCCTGTACTTGAATGTCTGGACACCCGCTCTGACACCTGATGAGCGTTTGCCTGTTGCTTTTTGGATCCATGGAGGCGGTTTTCTTGGCGGATATGGTTCTGAGATGGAATTTGACGGAGCAGCTTATTGCCGAAGAAAAGTTATTCTTGTGACCATAAACTATCGAACCGGCCCCTTCGGTTTTTTAGCGCATCCCTGGCTGAGCGCAGAAAGTCCGCAAGGCCTTTCTGGCAATGATGGGCTTTTTGATCAGATTGCTGCTTTGGAGTGGGTACGGGACAATATCGCATCTTTTGGAGGCGATGCGGATCAAATCACCGTCTTTGGTCAATCAGCCGGTGCCATCAGCACGCAAATCCTGGTTTCATCTGAGTTGGCCAAACCTCTGATTCAAGGCGCAATAATGCAAAGTGGCGGCGGTTACAAAGCCGGCTTGCTTAAAGAGCAGACACTTGCTGAAGCTGAGAAAACGGGTGAAGCATTTGTCAATATTTGTAAAGTTAACTCGCTTTCTGAATTGCGTGCTCTTCCAGCAGACAAAATTCTAGAAGCCCTCAGGATTTTTATGGCAGACAAGGGAAAAACGAATGAAGGCTTGCCATTCGGACCAAACATGGATGGCTATCTTCTGACGTGCCCACTGGATATTTTAGTCGATAAAGGTCAACATAAGGATATTCCTTATCTATTAGGCTCAACAAAAAATGACATCGGTGTCAATATTAATCATTTGGCACAAGGAGACAAAGGCCCGCTTTACGATGCTTGTATCGCCTGGAGTTTGAAAAATGAAGCATTGGGCCGTCGCCCGTCGTATGTTTACTATTTTGCCAGGGATCTGCCGGGTGATGATCAGGCATCAGCCTTTCATTCGGCAGAATTGTGGTATATGTTCGGCACACTAAAGCGAAGCTGGCGGCCTTTTGAGCCAGCTGATGAAGCCTTGTCAGAACGGATGCTTGATTATTGGTGCAATTTTATTAAAAATAAAAATCCAAACCAACCAGGCTTACCGGACTGGAACCCCTGTTCCTCAGATGATCCTTTTGTTAAAATATTGATGTAATAGAAGGCTTTGCGATGCGGCTGCCTATCCCGAAAAAGAAAGTACTTTTTTCTCTTTTCCTGTCTTACTGGATTGTTCTTTTATGCGCGTTGCTTGCAAGCTTTTTAATCTATTCCAGCGCCGTTTCTGCATTAAATAAGGAGATTGAACGCGTCGAATACGTGTCTCTTAAAAATATTCAGTCTGTTCTTGACAGCAGGCTCAGAGATATTAAGACGACAGGCTTTTTGCTGTCAATTCATAACCATGTCCGGCCCGTTGTTCATGCAAAAAAACCACTGGAAGATGTCAGTATAAAGATCATGATGATGCGAACGCGTCAATTGTTTTTCAGCGCGATGACCAATAATCGCCTTGTATCCGATATTTATCTTTATTCTTATAACAGCAGAATTTTTCTATCGACCCAATATGGGCTGAACGAAGAAACAGCAATCCCTTTTCAGGCGCAGGATGCTTTTGGTATCTCGGTTGAGAATCTAAAAACCTTACTGGATGACACGCGAGCACGGTATGTTATTTTGCCCGAGCCCACGCCAGGTGATGAAAAACAGATCATCTTTCTGATGCCTGTTCTGACAACCGGTATTAAACCGGAAGGCATGCTGATTATAAAACTAAACTCAGAGAAATTTTATGATTTGGCTCAAACG
>JAGPFK010000236.1 GCA_018056585.1 Clostridia bacterium
TGCGATGTATGAACTTTATTTCTTCATCAGCGGATCAGGCGAATATTATATTGAAGGCAGCCGCGTTCATCTGCGTCCCTACACCCTGATCCTGATGAAGCCAGCTTCTTATCACTACTTTCATGTGACGGGCGCCAGCCCCTATGAGCGGTGCGCGCTTCATTTTCATCCGAATATTCTGCCTGAAGCCGATCGCTGTTTTCTGCTTTCACCCTTTGAGCAGAATACCGCTCATCCAACCTCGCCCTGTGTTCTGACTATTTTCCGATATCCGGATCTGATCACAGCTTTCAAGCGTCTCGACCACGCCTGTCTTCTGCCTGAAGATGAATGTCGTCCCATGAGCGAAGCCATTTTAGTTGAAATGCTGACTTTGATCATCGGTTGTCTGAGGCGTCCAGGTCAGATGGAAGAGCCGCTGCAGCACCTGGTTACACGGACACTGGTCAGCGATGTTGTTGATTACCTGAACGCAAACTTATCCGAGCGGTTCACACTGGATGATCTTGCCTCTACTTTCTATGTCAGCAAATATCATCTCTGTCGAACCTTTAAGCGTACCACCGGCACCACGGTCCTTGAATATCTGACGCAAAAACGGGTTTTGCTGGCCCAAACTTATCTGGAACAGGGTATGCCCCCGTCCATGGTTGCCAGCCAATGTGGATTTGGCGATTATTCAACCTTTTATCGTGCGTATCGCCGTATCGCCGGAGAAGCCCCCAGTCAGACACGTTCAGACGCGGTCTCTCTCAACCGAATGCGGCAATCCAGGTAATGCCTGCTTGCCGAGGTTTGTAAAAACCTGCAGCATCAGTTGATGACCCTGTTCATTGGGATGAATGCCATCCGAGCAAAGGAACCGATGGCAATGGCCTTGCTCCAGGAAAGCTTCCCGAACCGGCGCGTAAAGGCAGCGCTGTCGCGCGGCAAGATGGGTAATGGAACTCGAATACCATTCGTGATATTGATAAATTTGCTGCGCGTCACCTAGAAAAACCAGCAGCTGATCCCGATTTGGCCCTTTCGACGAGATAAAATCAAGGTAACGCGTGCCGCTGATGGGCGGAAGCGACATCAAAATCGGCTCGATGTCATGGGATCGGAGCAAGAACACCATTTCTTCCAGTGTCTTGATGAAAATCGGAAGGGGTGTTCGCGGCTGATGCGGCGCAAGGGGATCCGCTGAAACGGACGGCCAGTCAAAGTCACAATCATTGCCGCCATATTCCAGCAAAACGAGATCACAATCGAGGCCTTTATCCAACGCCTTTTTTAAATGCTCGTGACCCTTGTCGATGGTGCAGCCAAAACGGGACTTATTGATAATGCGGACATTCAGCGTCTGCTCGACCATTCGGACGCAACTGTGTGCCAGCAGCTGATATGTTCCGCGGATCTCATCGAGTACAACACCTTTCAGAACAGAGTCGCCCCAAACACCTATTTTTTGAAGAAAACCCATGATGCAGACCTCCAAACTGATAACCATTACTCTGTTATCTGATATTCATCATTATAATGTATAATATTTGTTATATCAAGCCGGTGGTTTATTCTCGCCTGCTGTGCACAGATGATCTTTCATGCCCTTTATTTTTGCGCTCAGACAAAAAGTGTTATGATGAAGGAACGAAACAGGAAACCAGCTATTCAATGTCAAGAGGGAAAAATCTTGACAGAAGATAGAACAGCACCTTGGCAATAACCGCCGAGCCACGCCTGAACAAGCGGTTGTGCGTGCCGGCTTTCTTGAGCGGCTCAGCCAAAATCCCGGTGTTGGTTTCGATGCGTTGCTCAAACGTTCCGTGGGGCTTTGGGGAAGACCTGATTCAGAATCGCAATGACCTGCTGCTTGTAGACGGCGCAAGTGCCGACCCCGGGCTCCCGGTACCGGGCCTGATTGCGCAAAGCGACCCCATCCTCGTCAGCCGGGTGCGTTTCCGGATACCGACCGAACGGGATTGATGTCTGAAAGGCTGAAATCCCGCTTATCCAGATGCGGACCGCACGCTGTCATGATCGCGGGTTCTCTTTGTTCAATAAACGATTGTCACCGGGTGACAACTCTATTCTAGGAGGGGAAGGGTCTATGAAACGATTTTTATGTATCGTTCTGGTTCTGATCGGCCTGTTGTCTTTTTGGGCCGGATGCGCGGCTCAAAATGCAGAATTAATGCCTTCGGCGGACTCCGCGGGCACAGATGGCAAAGAGGGTGAAAGCAGCCAAACTCAACCCAGCGCGACGGACCGCAAAATCATTCGCAATGCTGAACTGGATATAGAAGCAGTTGATGTTGTGGCAGCCTATGACTCTATTTTAGCCTTCGCTGTTGAACACGGCGGTTATGAAACGAGCCGCAGCCAGCGAAAAGATAACGACTACATGGTGATCGACGCTGAGATCAGAATCAGTCCGGATCACCTGGAAGCACTCCTGGACTATGCCGCCGGCCTGGGCGATGTCATCAACACCCTCATTTCCACGGAAGACATCACAGATTCATATTATGATGCTAAAACGCGCCTGCAGTCGATGGAACTGGCTCTCGAGCGCTACTATGATTATCTTGAAAAAGCAAAGACAATCGAAGAGAGTCTTTCTGTGCAAAGTGAGATCAACAATCTGACCCTCGAAATAGAGTCATTGAAGGGGCGTCTCCGGTTGTGGGACAATCTGCTTTCCGAATCTGTTGTGACCCTTCGGCTGCGCCAGACCAACGACCCCAGAAAACTCAGGAAAGAGATTGACTGGTCCACTTTAAGCCTTAACGATATGGCTTATCTGATGAAACGAGGTTTTTTTCAAGTTACCAATACGCTCGTCGGCATCTTACAATGGCTTTTGATTGCAATCGTCGCGGCATCACCCCTTTGGATCGTGATCCTCTTGGTTCTTTGGGTAACGCGACATGTTCGAAAGAAGAAGCGCAAGAAGCCGGAGGCGCCGCCGACCGATCCGGAAAAAGGAGAAGCACATGATCCTTCATGAACAACCTTACGAAGTCATTGTGGCAGGCCATCTTTGCCTTGATCTTGTCCCGTCATTCACGGATCAGGGAAGCTGCTCCCTGCATGACATTCTGATTCCCGGCAGGCTGACCCAGGTTGGTCAGGCCGCCTTATCAACAGGCGGCGCTGTTTCCAATACGGGGCTGTCCTTACGGCAGCTCGGCATCAAAACGCGTCTGATGGGCAAAATCGGTTCTGACCTATTGGGAGACGTGGTGCGCAAAATCTTAAATAAATTCGACGCAAGCAATGACCTTATTGTCGATTCCGGGTCGGACACCTCCTATTCCATTGTGATTGCACCGCCCGGGATTGACCGCATTTTTCTGCATCATCCGGGTGCCAACGATACCTTTTGTGCTGAAGACCTCAATTTGAGCAAGATAAACGGCTGCCGGCTGTTTCATTTTGGTTATCCGCCCCTGATGCGGCGCATGTATGAAGAAAATGGTCTGGAATTGGCAAAGCTGTTTCATTGGGTTCACGAAAACGGCGCCACCACTTCTTTAGACCTTGCCCTGCCCGATCCCAACTCACCGGCA
>JAGPFK010000237.1 GCA_018056585.1 Clostridia bacterium
AACACCAAACCGCTCTTTAGCCAGAACGGCCCCCGCCGGACCATGGGCTAAAGAAAGATCTAAAAGAGCAGGATCATTTGCTTTTCGGGCAAGCACCAGTTGATGTTTTTCCGGCAAACATTTTGCGCAATCATGAAGCAGGGCGGCTAATGCCGTCTTTGGCGCCTCAACTTGGTGACGAAGCGCCAAATGCAGCCCATACATCAGAACATTCAGGGAATGCAATAGCCTTTTTCTTTTCAGCAATCGCCACAAGCGCTGCTCGAGTAATCGCAGCTCTTCCCAAAGCATTGGGTCCAAACTTTCCATTTCATCGTGCCAGCGATACAGGCCATTCTTTTCGATAACCCTTGCAACGGCCTCCGGAACATACGCGTCAATCGGTTCACCTGAAGCAGCGAGGCGGCGAATCATTGTGGATGAAAGATCAATGGAGGGCATATCAAAAAAATGAATGCGCGCGCCAAATCGCTTTGTTAATTCAGAAGCCAGCTTTCGGCTTTCTGAATCGGCTATGCCGCCACGATCCGCAAGAAGCAAAGGGAATTCAGACAGAAGCGCTTCCGGCTGATGCCATCGCTCGATGTCTTTTAAAATATCTGATCCGAAAATTAAAAACCATTCATCATCCGGCTGTTTTTTCTTAAATTGACGAGCCGTATCCAGCGTATAGGAGGGTCCGGGCCTCACAATTTCCAGATCAGAAACGAAGATGTGCTTTTGACCTGAAAAAGCGCGCCAAGCCATCTCATAACGATAGCCGGCCATGGATATAAACTCATTTCGTTTATGCGGCGGAATACCGGCAGGAACCACTCGAATTTCATCAATGAGTCCGCTTTTCAGGGCAGAATCTGCCAAAGTCGTATGGCCATCATGCAACGGATCAAAAGTGCCGCCTAAAATACCGATTTTCATAGAGATCTGCCAATGTCACGTCGATAGTGCATGTTTTTGAAGGAGACAAGCTGGACAGCCGCATAAGAGCGCTCAACCGCCTCTTCGACAGTATCGGCCACCGCTGTGATGCCCAGAACGCGCCCTCCGGCTGTTACAAGCTGTCCCCGTTCCATCCGGGTGCCGGAATGAAAGACCAGGCAATCAGAAGGAACCTGATCCAGGCCATAAATCGGATACCCGGTTTGATAAGAAAGTGGATAACCGCCCGATGCCAGAATCACACAGCAGGCGGCTGCTTGTTTCCACAAAATAGTCTGATCGGCCAGCCGCACTTCTGCTGTAGCCTCCATAATCTCAAATAAATCTGATTCCAGGAGGGGTAAAACAACCTGAGCTTCCGGGTCACCAAACCTCGCATTGTACTCTAAGACCCGAGGACCATCCGATGTCAACATCAAGCCAAAATAGATCACCCCTTTAAAGGGACGGCCTTCGGCTCGAAGGGCGTCGACTGTCGGCTGAAAAATGGTATCCATCATCTGTTGGCAAAGCGAAGGAGACAAATCTGCACCGGGAGCAACGGCACCCATACCGCCTGTATTGGGTCCTCGATCTCCATCCAGCGCCCGTTTGTGATCCCGCGAAGAAACCATCGGGCGGATCGTCTGGCCATCTGTAAAAGCTAAAACCGTCAGTTCAGATCCAGTCAGAAAGGACTCAATTACAACGGTATGTCCTGCCTTTCCGAATTTATCTTCCTGCATCATCTCTTTCAGGGCACAGCGTGCCGCCGCACGATCCTCCGCAATGATCACGCCTTTACCCAAAGCCAAACCATCCGCCTTGATCACCAAAGGGAACTCAGCCGTCTCGACAAAGGAACAGGCTTCATTTAAATCATGAAAAATTCTGTATGGGGCTGTTGGAATATGGTAACGGCGCATCAAATCTTTCGCGTAGGCTTTGCTGCTTTCAATCACAGCGGCTGCTTGATTGGGACCATACGCGCAAATGCCACATGCCTCAAGGCGGTCAACCAAGCCCATAGCCAGAGGGTCATCCGGCGCGACAAAGACGCGGTCCATTTTTTCTTTTTGTGCAAATCGAACGATCCCATCCAGATCTGTTGCCTTGATATCAACACATTCAGCCAGTTGCGCAATCCCTGCGTTGCCGGGAGCGCAATACAACCGGTCAATATGCGGACTTTGACTGAGTTTCCAGGCAATGGCATGTTCACGGCCACCGCCCCCGACAATAAGAAGTCGCATGAGCTCTTCCCCCGTTAATGTTTGAAATGCCGCACACCAGTAAAGATCATCGGCAAGCCGGCTTCATCACAGGCATCGATTGATTCCTGATCCCGCACCGAACCGCCAGGCTGAATGATAGCGGCAATACCAGCCGCTGCGGCGGCTTTAACACAGTCAGAAAATGGGAAAAAAGCATCAGAAGCCAAAACTGAACCTGCCGCTTTCTCCCCAGCCTGCCGAATGGCAATCTGAAGCGAGGTGATTCGATTAGGTTGACCAGGTCCAATGCCGACGGTCTGTACATTTTTGGCCAACACAATGGCATTGGATTTCACATGCTTGACCACCTTCATCGCAAATTCCAGATCGTCAGACAAAGAGGGATCTGGCTGTGCTTTGGTGACCACACGGCATTTTTCAGGATCAAACACGGTCAGGTCCTGATCCTGCACGAGCATTCCGCCGTAGACCGGTTTCATCGCGAGACGGCTCGGATCAAGCGGTTCTGCAATATCCGGCAAATGCAGGACACGCAGATTCTTTCGCTCGCGCAAATGAGACAATGCATCCGGTGTATAGTCTGGCGCCACCATCACTTCAAGAAAAACACCTTTTGTTGCTTGAGCGACAGAAAGATCAACTGTGCGATTAAATGCAACAATGCCCCCGTAAATGGAAACCGGATCGGCATCATAGGCTTTCTTCCAGGCTGAAAGCAGATCTTCTGCCGAACCGACCCCACATGGATTGGCATGTTTAACCGCTACGACGGTTGGATCCGAAAATTCGCGAAGGACAGCAATGGCCGCATCGGTGTCGGCGATATTATTATAAGACAGCTCCTTCCCGTTGAGCTGTTCTGCCTCGGTCAGAGAACCGGACACGGGCAGCGCATCCCGATAAAAAACGCCACGCTGATGCGGATTTTCACCATAGCGCAAAATATCAATCAAGTCATAGGCAAAGGTCAACTGATCCGGCCACTCTGGCTCCGGTGAGACCGTCGCAAAATAACGCGCGATGACCGCGTCGTAGGCGGCTGTATGTTCAAAAACCTTTCTGGCCAATCGCAAGCGGGTCTTTTCAGAGGTCTCCCCTTCCCTTTTGATTTCATCCAGAACCAGATCATAGTCGGCTGGATCAACCAGGACGGTCACATCACGGCAATTTTTGGCCGCTGCCCGCAGCAAAGAGGGACCGCCGATATCGATGTTTTCAATGCAGGTTTCAAAATCGACACCCGGCTGCTGGATCGTTCTGCGAAAAGGATATAGATTGACAACAACCAGATCGATGGGATCAATACAGAGTTCTTTCAGTTCTGACAGATGTTTTGGGTTATCGCGCCTGGCCAATATTCCGGCGTGGATGCGGGGATGCAACGTCTTGACC
>JAGPFK010000238.1 GCA_018056585.1 Clostridia bacterium
ATGTGACACCTGCGCGCTTCATTACCGGGTTGATCACGGAAAAAGGCATTTTTCAGGCAAATCGAGAATCGCTGTCCCAATTGCGGGAACGGCTGGATGAGGAACACAGAAAGTAAAATATAAAGTGTTGATATGACGGGATCTGAGTTGCAGGAGAAGGCCTTCCGGGATTATTATCATGATCATAAGCGAGATATCAGGGAAGAAAGGAAAAGGCGCTATGCTGGACGAAAAACAACAAAGTTTGATGGCTGCGGTTGATCAGCATCGATGGAAGATACTGGATGCGGAACGTTTTATATGGAAACATCCGGAAACTGGCTACCGGGAATGGGAAACATCACATTACCTGGAACAAATTTTTAGTGAGCTGGGCTATCAGCTCAACAAAGCAGGCAATATTCCAGGCTTCTATACCGATCTAGAAACAGGCCGTCCAGGGCCCCATATTTTAATCATGAGTGAGCTGGACGCCTTGATCTGTCCATCTCATCCGCAATCGGTCAATGGAAATGTTCATGCCTGCGGTCATCACGCGCAATGTGCGGCCATGGTTGGTGTAGCGACGGCTCTGAAAATGCCCGGTGCATTGGATGGCTTGTGCGGGACCGTTCGCCTGATGGTGGTTCCGGCAGAAGAACTGATTGAAATTGAATACAGAGAATCATTGCGCCGTGAAGGTGTGATTCGTTATTATGGCGGTAAAGTTGAATTCATGCACCGCGGCTATATGGACGGCATTGATCTGGCTTTTATGATCCATACTACTTCTGATGAACGAGCTGATTTTCTGTGCAACATCGGAGGCAATGGATGCAGGGTCAAACGCGTGGTTTATGAGGGTGTGGCAGCCCATGCCGGCGGCGCGCCTCATGAAGGGGTCAATGCCCTCTATGCGGCCCAAATCGGTATGCAGGCGATTAATGCTTTGAGAGAGACCTTCAAAGATGAAGATCATATTCGTGTGCACCCCATCATCACAATGGGAGGATCTTCGGTCAATATCATCCCGGATGAGGTCCGCCTTGAAAGCTATGTCCGTGGCGCCGGAATGGATTGCATCGCGGCGGCCAACCGAAAAGTGAACCGGGCTTTGGCTTCTGGCGCGGCCGCCATGGGTGCCAGGGTAAAAATGATGGATCGGCACGGCTATGCGCCGCTTAATAACGACAAAAATCTGATGGCGCTGGCAAAATCATGTATGGAAGCCTTGGTCGGTCCAAACCGCGTCCATTTTAAGTCAGAATGGAGTACAGGTTGCACGGATATGGGAGACCTCTCTTGTGTGATGCCGGCAATCCATCCCTATGCAGCCGGTGCAACAGGCATGAGTCACGGTCATGATTACGCGATTGCTGACCCGGAACGTGCTTGCGTCAATGCAGCTAAAGCGCAGGTTCTGATGGTTGAAGAGCTGCTTCGGCATGAAGGACTGCGAGCCGGGGCAATTGTTACCGCGTCACAGCCAGCCTATCCTTCAATCCGCGCTTATCTGGATGAGATCGATAAAGTCATGCTTGATTTGAATGCGGTTGACTACCGACCTGACGGCTCAATTCAGATATTTATTAAAATGCCTTGATTCTGAACCGATCTTGTTTTATGATCAGCATGTGTGATCCGGGGTGATCATAAAAGCGGCAGGGCAATGAATCGTGCGGAGGTGCACCGTGGGCGGCGTATTCGGAGTCGTTTCGAAATCAAATTGTGTATTGGATGTTTTTTTTGGCACGGACTATCATTCCCATCTTGGGACCAGCCGCGGCGGAATGGCGATACTCAATGACCAGGGTTTTGTTCGGGCCATTCATAATATAGAAAATTCCCCTTTTCGAACCAAATTTGAACAGGAGCTCGATCAGATGCATGGCCGCATGGGTATCGGTTGTATCTCGGATATGGAACCTCAGCCATTGATTGTCCGGTCACGCCTGGGCAGTTATGCCATCACAACGGTTGGCCGCATTAATAACAGTAAAGCACTGGTTGAAAAGATGCTATCTTCTTCCAACACACACTTTTTTGAGATGAGCAGTGGTGAAATCAATCAAACAGAGTTGGTCGCCGCCTTGATGAATCAAAGCGATCGCATTCTGAATGGTATTCTTCATGCACAAGAGGTGATCTCGGGATCCATGACCATCCTGGTTCTGACTCAGGACGGAATCTATGCGGCCCGCGATAAATTAGGCCGAACGCCACTTTCCATTGGACAAAAAGAAGACGGCTATTGTGTTTCGTTCGAGTCTTTTGCTTATTTAAATCTGGGCTACACCGAATGTCATGAATTGGGACCCGGCGAGATTGTTCATCTTACAGCAGATGGATGGGATGTGCTGAGTCCGCCACGCGATGAAATGAAAATCTGTTCCTTCCTCTGGATTTATTATGGGTATCCGACTTCTTCTTATGAGGGCAAAAATGTTGAGATCGTTCGGTATCGGTGCGGTGAACGCATGGCCTTGAGAGATACAATCGAAGTGGATCTTGTTGCCGGCGTTCCTGATTCAGGAACCGCTCATGCCATCGGTTATGCCAACTGTTCCGGCATCCCTTTTGCGCGTCCCTTTATTAAATATACACCAACCTGGCCTCGTTCTTTTATACCGCTACAGCAAAAAAAACGTAATTTGATTGCGCGGATGAAAATTATTCCCGTTGATCAACTGATCCGTGGAAAACGATTGCTCCTGATTGATGATTCAATTGTGCGCGGCACTCAAATGCGCGAAACAACGGAGTTCCTTTACCAGTGCGGGGCAAAAGAAGTGCACATCCGTCCCGCCTGCCCTCCATTGCTTTTTTCTTGCCCATACCTCAATTTTTCGCGTGCAAGTGCCATGCATGATCTGATCACGCGAAAAGTTATCCTTGAGATGGAAGGTAAAATCGATGAAGACGATTTGGTCAAGTATGCTGACGCCGATCAGTCTGCATATGAGGCAATGACTCAGTTGATCTGTAAAAAATTAAATTTTACTTCGCTTCGATATAACCGGCTGGAAGACATGATAGATGCCATTGGCCTTGACGCATCAAAATTATGCACCTACTGCTGGAATCACTGTGGATGAACCATCAGGAGGTTTTTAAGACAGTTTATGAGTCTTGCTTTTTCAAAAAAACAATGGGAAGCTGTCAAATCGGCATATGATGCGTGGTGGAATCATCAGCTGGATCGTCCGATTCTTCCCATTTGGCTGAAGGATCGTGACCCGGGACGACCGATGCCCAAGGCGCCGCTTTTAAGCCAGGAAACCTGTGCGGATCTCAGCATACCGGCTGAGGCCCTCATTGATCGGCTTGATTATGAATTATCGCAGTTTACCTTTATCGGCGATGCCTTTCCCATGATTAATTTTGATTGTTTTGGTCCAGGGATTGTTGCCGCTTTTCTGGGCGCACGCCTAGACCATTCGAGTGGTCGCGTCTGGTTCAAACCGGAAAAAGTGATGCCCTTATCCGAACTGAAATTTCAATATGATCCGAACAACATCTGGCTTTTGCGCATCCGTGAAATTTACAAAGCCGGACTGGAC
>JAGPFK010000239.1 GCA_018056585.1 Clostridia bacterium
GCAAGTTGCGATCTACAGTCCGACCAGCGGATTTTCCTTCTCAACAACCGCAATTGCAGATTCCTGGGCGAATCTGAACGAAGCGTACACAACATATGTTCCGCTTCTGCAGTTAGGTCTTGTTGATGATATCGACAGCTGGCTGTCCGAATTCTTGAATGCAGCTGAATCAGCTGGTCTTGAGGCCATCAAAACAGAGGTCAAAAGACAATTCACAGCTTATATGGAATCTCATTGATCAGAAATAAATCAAACGCAAAACTAAAAAAGGCCATTCCGATTCGCACAAACTTCCCGCCGGAATGGCCTTTTTATTATATTTATATTATGAATCGCTTCCTGGAATCGCCGACTTGTTCGGGCTGTTCCTGCCTTCGATATCGGGGAGGCGGCGTTCCAGAGCAGCCAGAGCAATCTCCACATCTTCATGCACTTCGTCTGGTGTGTGAGCACCCAGTGTCACCATATCACAAGGTCGCAACGTTGCAAAAGAAAATGTCAAACCAACATAAGGAGAGACGCGGCCGGCAGCCATAGACTTGATCGTCATCACTGGCTTTTTGGCGTTCCAGATGATTTTACTTAAGTACTCCACTTCTATTTGCATTAAAAATCCCAGGCAATTATAAGGCTGAATATAGGTTTCTACATCATATTCATTCTGATCGGAATATAAGATCAGCTCCGGCATGTGAGCAGACAGGCCCGGGATCATGCCGCTTTGCCGAATCATATCCAGATAGTCCGGCAGCCGATCAAGTGTGCCTTTTAGTTTACTGACCAGCTGCTCGGCACTGGAATGATGAATCAGGCAAAAATCAGCACCCAGCCGGCGTCCCTCTTCAATCTTATCTTTAGCTGCCTTGCGACCTTCTTTTGTATCGCTGACATCAATAATGGGTGTATCGATTAAAATGACCTTCTTACCCGTTCTGTCCTCTGCCATACGGATACCGTCGATCAAAACATTATTGCCGGCAAAAGGCGCCATCATAGCATCAATATCATATTCAAGATAGGCTTCGACAAGCTCGGCTACTGCCTGCTTGTTAGAATATCGACTGCGAATCATGGTATCGGCAGATGTGCTGGTGTGACTGTAGCCAAGAATCCAGTTTGAACCCATGATCAGTCGCGGCATTGAGATGCCAGCGACTTCTGTTCGTGGAAATTTTGTCATCTTGATCCTCCTTATTTTAAGACAATGAGCGTAAATAGTGGATGCTCATCTCGGCGGCTTCAAGCGGACTCCGCCCAACCGAGTTATCCTGCTCGACAACAATCCATTTTGCGCCGCTTTCTATCGAGACTTGAAGAAGGGCCGGTATATCTTGCAAACCATGGCCAAGCGGACGAAATTCAAAACCGCTCGGCTTGGCCGTTTGTTTTTTCTCAATGCCAATCAGTTCATAAAGGGGTTCATCGGTTTGATCTTCCATGTAGAAATCTTTAAAATGAACCAGCGGGCAGCGTCCCGCGTATTTTTTTATATATTCTTCCGGAGATTCCCCGGCCACCTTAATCCAGCAGGTATCCAATTCCGTCTGCAATAAGTCCGCTGGAATCGCCTGGTAAAGATAATCGAGGCCATAGATCCCATCCTCTAGACGAACAAATTCGAAATCATGATTATGATAAAGCAAAGTGATGTTCTTTTCTTTGCAAGCCTGACCAATCGTTATCAAAGCGTCCAGCACTTTTTTGAAACCTGGTTGACCTGGGCGCATGCCCTCTTCAAGGTATGGAATCGCTATGTATTGGCACCCAATGGTCTCATATTGTGAAAGGGTCCCGTCCAGATCAGACATCAGATCAAAAAGCGGAACATGCGCCGAAATTGAAGCCAGGCCAGCCTGATCCAAAATACTGCGCACCTCCTCTGGGGGTAAGCCATACAATCCGGCCAGTTCAACCCCCTGATAGCCCATATCCTTGATCTGCTGCATGGTTCCGGGGAAATCCTTTTCTGCTTCCTCGCGGACAGTATACACTTGTAAAGCAACAGGTAATGGTAACATGATAGGCACTCCTTTAGTATCGTAAAGTCTTCATTTCAAAAAACAGTATACCATGATCTGGGCAAAAAGGTATGCCTGCAACCAGATGATTTTTCAGGATTGCCCAAGGAAAAGCAGTGGGACCAGCATGGGAGTGGGCCGACCGATGGCATTCATTGAAATCACACCGCGGTTTGAAGCACAGATAGTGGGTCCGGCCTGAATGGTCAGTTCAAAAGAACATTCCGGTTTACTTTCTGCTGTTTGATGCGGCAAATTGACATGAAAAGGTCCATCGGTCAGAAGCCATCCGTCTGGCAGATAAACATGCAATTCGACATGGCGAGGATCCGGCATCTGATTTTTCAAGGTGATGCGAACTCGCCTGGTCTCGCCTGGCTTAATGTAAAGGCCATCAGGAAACTGAACTTTTGCTAAAGTGTGAATGAAGTCAAAAGATAGCGAATCATCCCTTTCTGAAAGCCATTGTCGGTCTGATTCCGTTGACATCAGCCAATCGGATCCCGGTTGAGGCCAATTCACCTCTGCATCGGTTAGAACGACTTTTGCGTCGAAAGCCGCCAAAACCTGATCACACATCCGCATGGTACGCTCTGTCAGTTCCGCACAAGTTGCCGGCAGTGTATGAAGGGAACCGCGATCCACGGCAACGGTCACAATTTCATCACCGACGTGCTTTTTCCAGTCTTCTGGAATGGCAGAGGCCCCTTGAATAATACCGAGAATAGAGCCGAGTGTGGCACCGGTGCAATCGGTGTCATCGCCACAGTTAATGGCAGCCAGCAATGATTTTTTAAAATCACCTTCACCATAAAGCCACCCAATGATTACAAAAGCTACATTAGCCGGCGCCTGGAACCAGCCCAGATCAGATGAATCCTGAATCACAAGCTTTCTGGCTTCTTTAAAGTCCAATCCCTCCTGATAGCTGCGCAGCGCAATCCGGACGCTTCTGGCAACCCGGCAGTCCGTCGGGATATAGGACAAACCGATTTGGATGAGCTGTTCCCTGTCTGACAGAATGAAAGCCGCGCTCTCAACCGACGCCATAAACAAGGCTGCATAGGTCCCCTCCCCTGTTCCGTGATCCACACACGCGTCTGACCAGGCAAATCGGGTTGCAATCCTAGGGCAGCCTGGTGCGCAGCAAGCCCAGATTTCAGTTCGGATCCAGGCGCCGTTTGAATGGCGCCAGACATTCTCATGATCGCCGGACAAAGGGGGCAGAATGCCAGCTTTCATATTACTTTTCGCCAGGCCGTATTCATTCCAATGCGGTGGAATATAATTCAGCCAATATTCACCCAATACCTGTTCATTGATTCCCTTGGGGCCTCGGTCTTCAAGTGCTTTCAGCCAGATAAGCTGCAAATCCAAATCATCGTTTGGCAGAGGACGGCCTGCTTGCGAGTGAAAATCGCAAACATCTAAAAGTGCTCGTTTCCCCTCAAAAGGCGCGCCCAACGTCCCGCCGATGCTCTTGCCGATCCAACAGCCATAAACCTTGTCATA
>JAGPFK010000240.1 GCA_018056585.1 Clostridia bacterium
CAACTATGTCATGCTGGCAACCGGACAGCCGACACATGGATTCGATAAAGATCATGTTGACAGTGAGATCCGTGTCCGGACAGCTCGTCCCGGTGAAAAACTGGAAATGCTGGACGGTAAATTGCTGCATTTGAGTCCGGAAGATCTGATGATTTGCGATGCTAAAAAACCCATGTCTTTGGCAGGAATCATGGGCGGCAAATCCGATTCTATTTTGCCTGATACAAAGGAGATGATTCTTGAACTGGCGAAATTTGATCCAATTACGATCCGCCGTTCGGCGCAGCGCCATAATCTCCGGACTGAAGCCGGCATTCGAAATGAAAAAGGAATTGATGCGGAGCGCATGGACCAGGCGATGGGCCTGGCCGATGATCTGATCCGTAAAATTATCCCGAAAGCACGTCTGGCCGCTTTCACGGATTGCTGGCCGGTCCGGGTGACGTATCCTCAGATTGACATTTCAATGCGTTTTCTCAATGTTCGTTTGGGGCGCACCTTGTCAGTCAATGAGGTGATTTCCTTACTTGAGCCGCTTGGGTTTAAAATAACAAAAAAGACCGATGATCAGGTTTTGATTCAGGTGCCATCCTGGCGCGGAACCGGTGATGTCTCCTTACCGGATGATATTTTAGAAGAAGTGGCGCGTATGATAGGCTATGAACAATTTCCATTTGTTCCGCCGGTCATCACCCTTGATCGGGCCGTTTTACAGCGGGTTGCAGAAACAGAACGGGCCATCCGGGAATACCTTGCTTTTCGCGCCGGTTTTCAGGAAGTCTTTACTTATCCCTGGATTGATGAGGCTATGATTCTGGCTGCCGGACTTGATCCGGCTAACTGCCTGAAACTGGCAACGCCACCCTCCCCGGAAACGGCAAACCTGCGTGCTTCTTTGATACCGGGCTTACTTGAAGCCACAGCCCGAAACCTTCGCTATTATGAGGAGTTCAAGATCTTTGAATTGGCCCAAGTCTTCAGGCCCGGAGAAACGCACCCGAGTGATCCTGAAGAAACATTGCCAATCCAGCTGCGTTTTCTTTCCGGTGCTTTAACCGGTGAGAATCCGGTTCGCCTTTTCCGGGAACTAAAAGGTGTCCTTGAATTGATGCCGCGTGTCGTTCAGATTGAATCCTACGCGTTTGCACACATCAAACAGCCACCGTGGGCAGATAAAAAAGTCTGGCTGAATATTGTAAGCGATGGCAAAATCATCGGCAGCCTTGGCCTCCTGTCAAAAAAAGCAGCTTATCTTTCTGATATAAAGCGTGCACAAGTTGCTTTATTTGAATTGAATCTTGAAGAAATAAAGCCCCTGCCGTCCAGAGAAAACAAATACCATCCACTGCCGCAGTTTCCGCTTGTCAAACAAGATCTTTCTATTATCGTTGATACCCAAGTCACCTGGGAGGAGATTGAAAACATCGTATCTGACTTCGTTCGTGATATAATCTTCATAGATGAGTATAAAGGCAAGCAAGTTCCGCCTGGAAAGAAATCCATTTCTTTCCGCGTTTTTCTCGGTTCCGACCAAGGCACACTGACTGCAGCTGAAATCGAAGCAGAAATGCAGGATATATTAGATAAAATCCATCGGGAACTTGGCGGGGAAATCCGAAGAGCGGATTATAACAATTGATTGCCGAGCTCGTCATAAGATCTCATTGAATCAATGAACGGGAGTGCTTATGTTTTATCTTGGATGCCATTTATCGGCTGCAAAAGGTTATGTGCATATGGCCAATGAGGCCATCAGTATTGAAGCCAATGTTTTTCAGTTTTTTACCCGCAACCCGCGGGGTGGCAAAGCAAAAGACATAGACGAAAAAGATGTAGCCGATTTTTTAGAAATCAAACAACAGCATGGGTTTGGTCCTATCATGGCTCATGCGCCCTATACACTGAATCCATGCGGTGATGACAAGAAAGTCCGTGCTTTTGCATTCGAAGTCATGGCCGATGATCTGCTGAGAATGGAATATACCCCTTTTCAGTATTACAACTTTCACCCGGGCAACCATGTTGGCCAAGGAATTGAAAAGGGTATTGAGAGGGTTGTTGAGCTCCTTGATGCAATCCTGAAGAAAGAACAGACAACGTTGGTTCTTTTAGAAACCATGTCTGGAAAAGGCACAGAGCTTGGTGGAAGATTCGAAGAACTGCGGGCGATCATCGACCGGGTTGCGCTTCCGGAAAAACTGGGTGTTTGTTTTGACACCTGTCATACTTATGATGCAGGATATGATATTGTTCATGATCTGGACGGTGTCCTGAAAGAATTCGATCGTGTGATTGGGTTGGAGCGTCTTAAAGCAGTCCATCTCAACGACAGCAAAAACCCGTTGGCCAGTCGCAAAGACCGACATGAAAAAATCGGGCAGGGGACTTTAGGCCTGGATACAATCAGGCGTGTGGTCACTCATCCGCTGTTATGCGATTTACCTTTTTATCTCGAAACACCGAATGATGTGGCAGGCTATGGAGAGGAGATTCGCCTGCTTCGCGAAATCAGACCGGACTGAAAACCAATGACAAGAGGAAGATCCTATGAGAAGTTATCGAAAAGAATTAACCTTTCATCTACCCACACGACGCGGCTTTATCAACATCACCCCTCAAGTCGAACAATGCCTCAAAGAAAGCGGCATCCGTGACGGCCTGGTTTTGGTGAATGCCATGCATATTACAGCCAGTGTTTTTATTAATGATGATGAAAGCGGATTGCATCGCGACTTTGAACGCTGGCTGGAAAAACTGGCGCCTGAAAAACCCTACAGCCAATATGAACATAATACATATGAAGACAATGCGGACGCCCATCTTAAGCGAACCATTATGGGGCGGGAAGTGGTGGTGGCCATCACGGATGGACGATTGGATTTCGGACCCTGGGAACAAATATTCTATGGTGAATTTGACGGAAAGCGTCCAAAGCGGGTTCTGATCAAGATGATCGGCACCGAGTAAAATTAAGTCAAGATCTGCATGCCTCAGTTTAGATCAAATCAATCTTTGCAATTGCCCGCGGACGCTCTTTCAGCCTATAATCAAGGCGATATGAGCGGATTAATGATCAGGAAGTGAGGTAAATCAATATGGCAATTCAATTGAAACAAGGCTGTCAGTATGCGTTAGTTGCTCCAAGCAGCATGGGTGTGCGCATCACGCCGGTAGAACGTCAGCCGGTTCATACGGCAAGATTTTATGAAATGCAGGCAACCAGTGCAGAAACAAATGTCCTCAATATCGCGGCTTCCCTGGGCCTTCCCGTTAAAGTCCTGACGAACTTTGTAGAAAACAGCCCCATTGCTTTGTTCATTCAGAGCGAACTCAGAAGCCGAAACATCGAATATGAAGGTAAAGAAATCAGCCAGGGGGGTCCCTGGGGTTATCGGCATCAATTTAACATTGCTGACAGCGGCTATGGCATGCGGGGACCACGTGTATACAATGACAGAGCCGGGGAGGCCGGACGGATCCTTGATATCCAAGATTTTGATCTGGACCGCCTGTTTGGTCAGGA
>JAGPFK010000003.1 GCA_018056585.1 Clostridia bacterium
TTTCATCCAATGCCTTCGCCAGCTCAGACAGACGAACCGGTTCATTGCCTTTAGATGAAACAATTTCAAGAATCTTAAGCCCTTTTACAATTGATTTAATCATGAACGCTGCTCCCTTTAGTCCTATCTATACTTGTTCGCCTCTCCGATCTTTTTTCCAAGGCTGCTGTTGACGAAAGTGATTTTTCATCAAGCCTACCCCGCGTTTTTCTAGTTCAGCCAGGCAGGTTCGGTTGCAAAGGGCTGCATACCGGTCCGGTTTCCCGCTTGGATGAAGCCTGTTGGCCATCCCACCATTCGGACATTTCCTGCAAAGATCATAATTAATGCTTGCTAATGTGAACGTGCGGCCGCATATGGTTTTTTGCTCACAATGGTCCAGGCTGATGGCTTTCAATGGGCAAGCATGGACACAGGCGCCACATTGATCGCAAAGGCTAGCGGAACAAATTGGATCTGATTCAAGTTCAGCGTCCGTAATCACCATTTGAAATCTTTGCCTGTGGCCAAACAAAGGGGTCAGGATTTCTCTGTTTAATCCTATTTCTCCGAGGCCACAGACAACAGCTGCATAGTCAAAATCCGGGGTTACATTTGGTGCCGGCCTGCCTTCAGCAACTGGTACTCCCATGCCTGTTGTTGACAAAGGATTCGGGAAAACAGGGCATGCTTCCCAACCGGCATCCTCAATAAATCGAACCAAATCATAGACCGATTGGGCAACAAACTGATTATCAAGCCATGTGTATCCAAAATTGCTGTAGGCATTCATATTGGTTCCATCTTCTATGCCACGCAATGTTCCGCGAGGAATCATTTGCCCTATCAGAATAACGGTGTTTCCTTCAGGAAAGATATAGAAAGGATTGTATTGCGGTTCAAGATCAAGAAATCTCTCTTTGCCTGCAAAACCGATCAGATCGATCTGGAGTGCTTGTGCTTTTTCCTGAATGGCTTTTTTAAAATCGTTCATGCCTTGCCTCCTCAGTTCCGGGATTTATATTCATTTTTGCGCAAAGACGGATCACGTCTATCCAAATATGCTTCGCGCCAGGGATTGATATCGCCGACTTTTTCTTTTTGCTGCCAGGGCAGTTCCCAAAGTGGTCGTTTATAAAGGGGATTATAAAAAAGATTTTTGATCGCTTTTCGTTTTTCCAGAGAATCCGTACAGCTGCAAATACAGCCTCTCGCACCACATACTGCAAAATATCCGACATGGTTTAAAATGTATTTATAGTAATGAAGGATCGAATTGTCTGGCTGATCATAAATGCCACCCCAAGTTCCAAGTGCCAGAGTATAGGTCAATCGATAAGCTTCTTCTTCTGTTATGTTCATATTCTGAACATCCAGTTCAAGATTTGGAAAATCCTTCTTCAAAAAAGGTGATATTCGATTGTTTAATCCATGATGTGTCAAGGTACAACGCCCCATGTCCACATCACCCCAATGGATGTCAATCCCTCCAACTGTGATATGAATGTCTTTATCAATTGTCTTTTCTGGAGGAATAGCATGGCCGGGGCAGTCACGAACGCACCGGCCGCACTGGTTGCAAAGCGTTCCTGGTTTTATGATGGGATCCGGCTCTAATTCTGCATCGGTCATGATCATGCCCAATCGGACACGAGGCCCGAATTCCGGTGTCATAAACACTTTGGAATGTCCCATTTCACCAAGGCCTGCTCCAACAGCCATAATCCTTACACTCATCGCCACGTTAGGCATGCGTCCTGGAGCAACCGGCTCCCCCTCACCCATCCTCTCGCAGACAGCCGGATAATGAGGAATGGCTTCCCATCCCATATCCTCAATGTAACATGCCAATGCATAAGTCAGTTTAGGACGAAAAAGCGTATTTAAACGATTGTATGAATAAAATGTATAGTTATGCCAGTGCGTTCCTTCGATGATGCCGCGATAAGATCCGCGCGGGATGCGCATAGCCAACATGATAACGGACCGGCATTCTGGGAAGTAGTTTTTTGGATTCATCAGAGGTGGTGCCTCTTTATAGCGCTCTATGTTTCCGATACCAATACAATCAATACCCAGTTCCTTTGCTTTTTCCTTTACCATTTGCGATGTCAATTTCATTTTTGGCCTCCTTCGACGACTTCGACTGCTTCGCCGAATTCATTTTTGCCCCATGCCGGCCTTTTCCGAAAGTTCGTCTCAAAAGCATTCATTAATACTTTTTCCTGGTCCAACTCGTCTATACAAGTCCGCACACACAAAGCAGCCAGGCGATCAACGCCATCATGATTTGTGATCGCACCATTCTTACAAATCCCGCATAGCTCGTTATCACAGACAGCGACCTGCATTGTTTTTCCGCAAATTGTGATCTGTTCAGCTTGATGGTCATGGAACGCATGTAATGGACAAATTTCAATGCAACGGCCACACTGCGTACAAATGGATCCTTCAAATATAGGATCTTCCGGGATCTCAGCATCGGTCAGAATCATAGCCAATCGCTGACGGGGTCCGAATCGCGGAGTCAAAACTTCACCGCATAAGCCGATTTCTCCAAGTCCACAAGCAACAGCCGCATACTTAAAATCAGGGAAAACAGATTGACCCACGCCTGATACGGCAACTTGCTTTTCAGGAACAATTGGCATGGCTTCATAGCCAGCCCGCTCAATAAAAGTTGCCACATCATAAGCGGATTGAGCAATAAATTCATCTGAAAGCCAGTTTTTGCCAAACAGGCTATAATCGCCAAAGTTAATCCCTTCTTCTACTCCTCTCAAAGTCCCACGTGTAATGCGTCGCGCTATTAATATCGCAGTTTTTGCTTCAGAGAACAGTGTAAAAGGGTTTTTGTCGGGCAAAAGATCATCAAAACGGCTTCGGCCAGCAAACCCGATCATGTCAACTAAAGCATCTTTTGCGGCCCTCTGTACAGCTTGTTTAAAAGATTGCATAGACGACTCCTTTCATGGATTCAATTTATGGTTCAGGATCTCGATATAATTCATTATTAACGAATATCTATAATAAATATTTTATATTTTCAAACAATTCCATTTTAAAGCACTAAAATATAAATGTCAACAATATTTTGATAAAAATCACAAAAAAAATCTGCCTCTCCCAGCATCGGCTGTAAAAAGGCAGATTATTCTTGTCTTTATATTTTTCTCTCTTTACTCGGTATAAATATAGTATGCCTGACTTTTATTTTTGAATGCCGCTTCGTCCGAACAGGCTTTTTCTAGAAAGACGCGAAGGTTAAAATCAGGATCACGTAATTCACTGCCACCTGAAAGATGATCAATGAACCAGTGTTGCTGCGGGTTTTGGGGAGCAATAAAGGAAAAGTCATGATGTGTCTTTCGGATGGCGTCCAGAAGCGCAACGCCGGCTGCGAATGAGTGAAAACAATCCCGGTCTGTGACATGGATCTCAAAGCCGCGGCAGGTCGTTTGGACGTACTTCGAATACAGCGGATAAAAGAAGCAAGGTCTTAGGATGCAACCTTTGATTGCGTCCTGATCAATGGTCTCTAAAACACGGTCTGTATCAAGCCAGGGAGCGCCAATTAATTTAAAAGGCCTGGTGGTCCCCCTCCCTTCCGATACATTGGTGCCTTCAAACAAACAAGTTCCAATATAAAGGAGTGCCGTTTCCAGTGTTGGTATATTCGGTGACGGTGCAATCCAAGGTCTGTTTTGATCATCAAAGTAATTTCTGCGTTGCCAGCCGCTCATCGGAATAATCGTTAGCTCACAATGCATATTTTGTGTGTCATTGATATAGTGGGCAAATTCTCCGATGGTCAGGCCATATCGGGCGGGTATTGGGTATCGGCCAACAAGAGAGCAGTATAACGGATTAAGGCAGGTTCCCTCGACATGAAGCCCTCCCAATGGATTGGGACGGTCCAGAACCACCACAGGCTTTCCGCAGTCAGCACAAGCTTCCATCACAGAAGACAAGGTATAGAGATAAGTGTAGTAGCGCGCACCGACATCCTGCAGATCAACAACAAAAAGGTCCACATCACTCAGTTCCTCCTGAGTGGGCGACTGATGATCCCCATATAAACTTCGGACCGGCAGTCCTGTCTGCCGGTCCACAGAGACCGGAATCGGTTCCCCGGCCTGATGCTCGCTGCGAACGCCGTGTTCAGGCGCGAAAAGTGCCTTTAAGCCAAATTGCTTCTGCAATACATCCACTGAAGATTGCAAGTTCTTGTTGACCGCTGCGTCGTTTGTCAGTAAAGCAATCCTTTTCCCCCGCAAAAGGCGGTCATCGCCAGACAGGCGGTCCAACCCACATTGAAAGGCAGTCTCCGCTTGTTCCTTCATTCTAATTGAAAGGCACCTCCACCCACTGACAGGGGTGACTCAATGCACGCTTGCCTGCATCCAGCATAGCCATGACAGAAAGCGTTTCTGATTGCGGCACCGGCGGAAGGCCTGAGTCAAAAAAGCCAAGCAGTTCTTCCATAAAAGGCATCCAAAAATCTTCTTTAACATCACAAGCCATGCCATTCTGATGAGCGTCCTGGATGGCCAGTGAAAAATCAGACCAGGGCAAATGATTGATCAGACAACATCGATGATCCTGATAGGTGTAGATGATAACCGGCGCATCTCTACTGCCTGTTGCCAAAGCTTTTGTCGCGCCAACGCCCATCCCTCTGACGATCATCTCTAATTGATGCACACCATAATTTTCAAAAACACCTGGGCCACGCACCGACATAAATGAAACATCCGGCTGATTCAGCCCATGCTCCTCAATCCAGCTGACCAGTTCTCTGGCATATCGTAAAGCCGATGTTGAATACATCGGCGTCTTGTTGGCATGCGCCAAATCAAACAAGCGTTTAGCTGTCGCAAAGTCCGGTGCGAAGGTCTTATCAATGTATGTCGGTTTTCCAGAACGAAGGGGAACCTGGGCCAGGGCTTCATGCTGTTCCGGATGATCAGGGGATAAAATGACCAGGCAATCACTTGCTTCAACCAGGGATTCAATAGACTCCATTGCTTGAACGCCATATTTTTCACACCACGTTTTCGTATCCATTCCGTCTGGCTTATCAATGGCAGCAAAGGCATATGCGACATCAAAGTCCTGACTCCTGGTGCTTGATCTGATCCACAAGGGGTAGTGATTGGCATGCCATTCGTCCAGATAATAGTCAATGAAACCGATTTTCTTCATATGAACACAACCTCTCGCCCTTCCTCAGCCGACTGATATAGGGCATCCATAATCTGAGCGGTGACTAAAACTTCGTCTATATTGGAACGAATCTTTTCGCCTTTTCTTGCGCTCTTTATGAAGGCGTCAATCTCATCATAAAACATATCAGCCATCTTCATATCACAGGCTGTTTCCGTTAGCATGCCGTTTTTTGTGCCGTAAATCGTAAATTTGCCGCCATACTGGAGCTTGATCCCGGCTTTATCGCCCAAAAATTCGATGAACATGGCATCATCATTTATGTTCTGAGCCCAAGCGCCATTCAGACAAATGGTGGGGCCTTCTGTTCGGATTAAGCCCGTGACAAAATCCTCTACATCATAGGTTCCGTTATAGTCCGGCGGTCCAGCCCACATTGAGGTATAGACGTATTCTTTCATGTTCCGGCCAAGTTTACTATACGTTGCGCCAGACACTGTCTTTACAACCGGCGAATGAATGCAATAACAAATCAAATCAATGAAATGAACACCCCAGTCGATCAGCACACCACCGCCAGACAACGCACGGGTCGTAAACTGACCACCTAAGCCCGGAATGGAACGAAAAGATCTGAAAGAGCAATAAATATGATAAAGATCGCCCAATTCACCTGCCTGGATCAAATCATGTACCTTGTTGACGGCTGTATTGAAACGATTAACAACACCAATATTCAAAATGCGATCATTCTGATCGGCTGCTTCTTTCATTTTCAGCACTTCCTGATAGTTCATGGCAGCCGGTTTTTCGCAAAGAACATGCTTTTTTGCATTCAAGCAGTCAATAGAGATGGGTGCATGTAAATAATTGGGTACACAAACGGAAACCATCTCAACCGATTCATCCTGCAAAATATCATGATAATCTGTCGTAACCCGTGTCTCACGATCCCCAAACTGATCGGCCAGCGACTGGGCTCTTTCTGGGATAATATCAACACAATAGGCGATTCGGGCCTCAGGGTTTTTCGCGTAAGAAGGGCCGTGAGCAGAATGAGCGATTGTACCACATCCGATAATAGCAACATTTACTGGTTTCATAGACATCCTCCTGAATATGAATCGTTAGAAGATTACTCTTAGGCGTGGTTTTTTAGCCTGGATAACGATCTGTCGGAAAACCATGGGTTTTTGTTCTGATGCAAAACAGCGCGCCGGCATCGGGTTGTTTTTCGAGCATTTCCTCTGACAAGCCCTGGCGGGCTGTTGTCACGAAAAGATCGCTCAGATGGGGTCCGCCAAATGTACAGCTTGAAACCTGCTCCACCGGGAGGAAAACTTCATTGACTTTCTGTCCCGTTCGCGGATCGTAACAACAAATTCTGCCTCCGCCCCACTGGGCAACCCAAAGCCTGCCTTGTTCGTCAATGGTCATGCCGTCTGGCACGCCTTCACCCGGCGGGATCTGAACGACAACCTGCTTGTTCTTTAGCAGAACAGTTTTGGGGTCTGTGTCAAACCGCCATATTTCCAAGGTCGGTGAATCAGTGTAATACAAGTATCGCCCATCCGGCGAAAAAGCCAATCCGTTGGATGTGGTTATTCCAGATAAAACAGGGGATACCTTTTGTTTCTGATCCAGACAATAAAGCGTTCCTTTGCCTTTTTCCCCTGAAAGGCTCATGGTCCCGGCCCAGAAACGGCCTTCCGGGTCGCATTTCCCATCATTGAAACGAATATCATTTTGTTTGTTTACCCAAATCTCCTGAGTTGTCTTGTGATCAAAATCTAAAAAAGCAAAGCCATCTTCCAGGGCAGTAATCAGACGATGATGCTGGCAAATCGCAATGGCTCCCACCATTTTGTTCAGCTGAAAGATCTCATCTTCATTCGTTGCCGGATTGTATCGATGAATCATGCGGCTCAGAATGTCAACAAAATAGAGACATTGGGCCCGGTCATCCCAGACCGGGCCTTCTCCGATTGCTGCTTTTACATTCAAGACGCGCTCACACAACACAGCTCAGCTTACCTAAATACCAAATCGCCCGCGGCCACGGCGTTGCGAGACCGGCCGGCCCAAAATTTCGGTGTACAAGACACCATGGATCAGAGATTCCGGTGTTAAAGTCGGCAATAAACTCGTTTGAGCTGGTTTTTCAGGCGCTTTTACAGGGGGCGTTGGAGTTGTCTTTTCCCTCTCACTTTCCTCTGACGGTCGAACAGTTGGTTCCACCGTCACCTCAACCAAAGGCGCCGGTTCCACCAGCCTTTCCTGCTCCGTCCTCTCTAATTCGGCGGCAGCCGCTTCGAGGCGAGCCAACAAGGAATGGATCGATTCATTGATCTCGGCCATCCGGATTCACCTCCCTGCGCTTATTTGTGCTCACTTCCCGGAAGAGTATCCTGTTTGCCGGCATTGGCAATCGAATTTCTCATTTGTGTGTCTGCCAGTACATTCTGCATACCGTAGTAATCCATCACACCCAGCCTGCCTTCACGCAAAGCATAAGCGATCGCTTTTGGTACTTCAGCCTCTGCCTCAACAACCTTAGCCCGCATCTCCACAACGGCAGCCTTCATTTCTTGTTCTCGCGCAACAGCCATGGCACGGCGTTCTTCGGCCTTTGCCTGGGCAATTCGCTTATCGGCTTCCGCCTGATCTGTTTGAAGCTGGGCTCCGATGTTTCGTCCCACATCGACATCGGCAATATCGATTGACAGGATTTCAAAAGCCGTTCCGGCATCCAGGCCCTTATCGAGAACCGTTTGGGAAATACGATCCGGATTTTCCAAAACATCTTTATGGGACAGAGCAGAACCAATGGTTGTGACAATACCTTCCCCCACGCGGGCAATAATGGTTTGCTCGCCGGCGCCGCCAACCAGCCTGTCAATATTAGCCCTGACCGTCACACGCGCTTTTGCTTTCAGTTCTATGCCATCTTTAGCAATAGCGGCTATCAGCGGTGTTTCAATAACTTTGGGATTGACACTCATCTGGACGGCTTCCAATACATCACGACCGGCCAGATCAATCGCGGCCGCTCGTTCAAAACCCAGATCAATATTGGCCCGTTGAGCGGCAATTAAGGCATTGACCACTTTATCAACATTGCCGCCGGCAAGAAAATGCGCTTCCAGCTTATTGATACTCAGATCAAGTCCGGCCTTGGTCGCCTTGATCATCGGGTTGACAACACGTGCCGGGACGACACGGCGCAGCCGCATACCAATCAAGTTGAAAATGCCGACTTTTACACCTGCCGCTGCGGCTGATATCCATAACCCAATCGGCACGAAGCTAAAAAACACCGACAAAACGACAACGATCGCGGCGATGATCAGAAGGTAAACAAAAACATCTCCTGGCATATTCATTTGCTCCTTTCGCTATGAATCAGTTTCCGGATTAACCGGCCTGACAACGATGCGGCGTCCCTCGACCTCAATAATCTGAACCCGTGTGTTTGGCTGAATAAAAGCGCCTTCTGAAATCACATCGAGTTTTTCTCCATCAAATTCTGCCAGTCCGGCTGGTCTGAGCGCTGTTAAAGCCATGCCTTCCCGTCCAATGAGGTCTTTTCGGTTATCCGCCGCCTGATAACCTTCTTCTTTGCGGGCAGAAGATTGAAGAATTAACTTTTTTGACAACATACCCTTTTTAGCCGAACGGAGAATGATAAACAGCACAATTGCAACAATGATGATCAGGAGAATAAACATGACCATCGCTTCGGCTCGTGTTCTGGCTGTCAGAATAATCCCAAGGATCAGGAGCGCTAAGCCGATGCCGCCCACAATGCCAAAACCCGGCATAAAGATCTCGGCAATCAGGAAAATAAGACCCGCAATTAAAACAATCGCCTGAACCGTTTCTATGGCTTGAAAAAAGCTGAAAATGCCAGAAGCATTTTGCGCCATCATCAACAACGGCATGCCGCAATCACCTCGGTTCTGACCGCTCATTAACTTAAACTCAAAAACAGTATAAGCTTATTTTCACAAAAACGCAATAAAACGGCCGTTTACGCACTTCGCCAATCTCATAGTCAAGGGAAAACGCCACGGATTTTCTTTGCTTTGACCACCCGGTCCACAGCCAGTTTATAAGCGCTCAGACGCAAGGTTATCCGATCATTCTCTGCCCCGTCCCAAACATCGCTAAAAGCACGAATCATGATTTTTTCCAGCATGTTGTTGATTTCGTCTTCATCCCAGCTTACCTTTTGGATATTCTGAGCCCATTCAAAATATGAGACCACCACGCCGCCGGCATTGGCCAGAATATCCGGAACCACGATCACACCCCGCTTCTCAAAAATGGCGTCCGCGTCAGGTGTTGTCGGTCCATTTGCCGCTTCGACCACAATTCCGGCTTGCACACGCGGCGCCATATCCAAGGTCAATTGATTTTCAAGAGCAGCCGGTATCAGGATATCCACATCCAAGGTCAGCAGCGTTTCGTTATCAATGCGCTCGATGCCCTCACCCTGATAGCCAGACAGGAGATTACCCGGTTTTTCTTCAAGGTACGACAGAATAGACGGAATATCGAGCCCGGAACGTTTATACATTCCGCCCGAAACATCGCTGACCGCCACAATGCGGCAGCCTTCCCCGTAAAGCAACTGAGCGGCTTTGCTGCCGACAGCGCCCATTCCCTGTATCGCGATTGTTGCATCTTTCATCTGACGCCCGAGCCGATGCAGTGTTTCTCGCGTGACCATCATCACGCCGCGTCCGGTCGCTTCTCGACGTCCCAAAGAACCACCTATATCAATGGGTTTACCGGTGACAACGCCTGGTTCAACATGACCTTTGAACCTGCTGTAAGTATCCATCACCCAGCCCATGATTTCTGCCGTGGTTCCGACATCCGGCGCCGGAATATCCTGATCGGGGCCTATCAAAGGTAAAATCATGGCTGTATACCGGCGCGTCAGACGTTCCAGTTCTTTTTTTGATAAGGCTCCCGGATCAACTTTGATCGCACCTTTGGCTCCGCCAAAAGGGATATTAACCAATGCGCACTTAAAGGTCATCCAGGCTGCCAATGCCTTAACCTCATCGATGTCCACCTGAGGATGGAAACGCAATCCGCCTTTGCAAGGGCCTCGCGCAGAAGAATGCTGGACCCGGTATCCTTCGAAAACCTGAATGTGACCGTCGTCCATCTCAACCGGTATTGACACCTTCAGTTCTCTTTCGGGATACTTGAGTTCGATATAGTCGCTTTCCTTCAAGCCGAGCAAGGAAGCCGCACGATCCAGAGAAGACAACATGCTTTCATAAGATTCCTGACCATTTGCCATTTTATATACACCTCACTTATTTTTGCTGCACTGATATGTGCAGCGGCCAAGTTATCCGTCCATACGGAATTTAAAACAAGTTGATTTTATCACAATCCCTTCGATTGTAAAATGATTTTTTCAATAGCCGGTTAACTTCATTTGCAAAAAAGAATATGTGCTGTGATAATGGAATCAAAAGAGATCAAGGAGTTTTTATGCGTGCGTTAATTACGGGAGCCAGTTCCGGGATAGGTCGTGAGATGGCCATTCTGCTGAGTGAGAAAAATTATGAATTGATTCTTGTTGCCAGAAATCAAGAATCGCTGGAAGCGCTCCAAAATCAATTGCATACACCGGTTCAGATTTATACAATGGATTTAGCTGAACCAAAATCTTGTTATGCGCTTTATGAGGCGGTATCCGGCGAAGCGGAACCTTTAGATTTATTAATCAATAACGCTGGATTCGGCTGCTTTGGTCCATTTTCCGAAACAGATCTGGAAACCGAACTTAATATGATTGATCTGAATATACGGGCTGTGCACATTTTAACCAAGCTTTTTCTTCGTGATTTCATAAAAAGAGATGAGGGCACCATTCTCAACGTTTCCTCCATCGCTGCATTTATGCCCGGCCCACTCATGGCAACCTATTATGCCTCCAAAGCCTATGTTCAGCGTCTGACGGAAGCGATCCACGAGGAATTACGAAGACAAAAAAGTCAGGTACGGATCTGTGCTCTTTGTCCCGGTCCGGTGAAAACAAATTTTAACAAACGGGCCGGCATCTCAGGCACAACATCTGGCCAGGACAGCCGTGCTGTGGCAGAATATGCTCTGAAAAAGGCCATGCGCGGACGCCTGATCATCATCCCGAGCTTATCCTGGCGTATCCTGCGGCAGCTTGCCCGCTTTGCCGGGACCGGCTTATTGCTGCGTTTTGTTTATTTTTTTCAAAATCAAAGGAGACAAAAACAATGAGTGCTGTCGTTCTTGTTACCGGCGCTTCCCGCGGCATTGGCCGGGAGATTGCCCGTCGGTTCGCATTGGCCGGCAACCGGGTGGCCGCCCAATATTATCGGCATGAGGAATCCATGTTCGAGCTGGCTGATGAACTTTGCCAGGCCGGTTGCTTCGTCTATCCGATCAAGGCTGATGTTTCCGATGCCCTTCAAGTGAAAAACACGGTGGCTCAAGTCAGAGAAGCACTAGGGCCAGTGGAAGTTTTGGTGAACAATGCTGGTTTTGCCCAACAGAAGCTGTTCACGGATATCAGTGAAGCCGAATGGAACCTGATGTTTTCTGTTCACGTGAACGGGACTTTTCACTGCTGCCAGGCGGTTTTACCGGACATGATTCACAAAAAATCCGGAAAGATCATCAATGTCTCCTCGATATGGGGTATAGTCGGCGCATCTTGCGAGGTGCATTATTCAGCGGCAAAAGCTGCTGTTATCGGCCTGACGCGCGCGCTGGCCAAGGAATTGGGGCCTTCTGGTATAAACGTCAATTGCGTGGCGCCGGGGGTCATTGACACAGAAATGAATGGATTTCTTGATGAAGAATCAAGAAGGGAGCTGATCTCGCAGATTCCCCTCTGCCGCTTTGGCTCTCCCGTTGACATCGCTAACATTGTTTTATTCCTTGCCTCAGATCAGGCAGACTACTTAACCGGTCAGGTCATCAGCCCAAATGGCGGTATGGTTGTCTGATGATCGTCTTTGGTCACAGCGCCCTTTTGCAATCAATACTTGTATGGCGGTTATAAAATCTTTATACTGGAGACAGTTCGTCCTGGCATTTGGATGAAGGGAGGGAATTCTGATGAACTGTTGGTTTTGCTCAGTTCGTGAAGCCGATCAAGCGCACACCTTCTATGTTGAGATGTATGGTGATGTGGACACGAAAGAAATGCCATCCCAGACACAGATCGCTTACAGTGTTCGGCACATCGATGTTCCACGTTGCGCTGAGTGTCACAGCCGTCACTCGATTGCCCGGTTTGCTGCTATTGTTGCGTGGATTATGTTGTTTTCGGAAATAGCAGCCATTCTGTTTGCCGTCATGGGGGAAATTCCGGATTGGGCCTGGGGCATTTGGGCCGGTCTTTCTGCCGGCCTGCTGATTGGTGCATTAGCTTCTCGATTTTTGGTGCTCAAAGGAAGTAAAACCATTCATCGGGCTAAAACATCCTTTCCGGAAATCAAGGAGCTTTTGGAAAAAGGATATCGCTTCGGCCGCCACCCCAAAGGTCAGCTTCCAAAAAGTGATTAGCAATCCCTCAAAATAAAGCTCTAAGGGGTATGGCCTCTCCCGGCGCCTGATCCAAAGCGTCTGCAAGCGCCTCTGCCTCTGCACGGTGATTTAAAATCGCCTTCAAGGAAGCATTCCAAGCGTTGTGAATGGCAGCGCGGGCACTCAACCCGGCTTCCCTTATTCTCCAGCTGCTCGATTCGCTCATCCCAAACTTCACCGCAATCCAGACAATGAACGGGACATTGCGCGCGCATGTAGTTTCCGCCTTCAATACGAATGCCTTTGCCATGAATCAGGCTGTCGGCTACTTTTTCCCGCGCGGACGACAGAATGCGTTGAAAAGTTGGTCTGGAAACAGCCATTCGTTTGGCGCATTCTTCCTGATCCAACCCCTCAAGGTCTTTTAGCCGGAGTGCTTCCAATTCTTCATATTGGAGCACATTTTCTTTGGCCTGCACAGGATCCTGCCCCTTCGGAACGAAATGCAAAACACTCGGTATATTTTCAATTCTTCGCCTTTTAATTGGCCTGGCCAATGATCAGCCTCTCCTTATCCTTCTGGTTTTTGATTTACTGAAAAAGTTGAATGCTTAAAACAAATTTATCGTAACATCCACCTTAAACTCTGTCAAACCAGTTTCTTTCAAATAGGTGTGATTATGTTACAGAATCATTCTCATCATTCATATAAAATTAAATAAGATGGCAGCCGGCTTTCCATCAAACCAAAACAAGGAGGAACCAGAAAATGGACGAGAACATCAGAATGCCGTTAATCGGCGATCCCGCTCCTGCGTTTAAGGCCAAAACGACACAAGGTGACATCAGTTTCCCAGAAGATTACAAAGGTAAATGGGTCATTCTCTTTAGCCATCCGGCGGACTTTACGCCAGTCTGTACAACAGAATTCATGACTTTCGCCAGCATGCAGCAGGAATTTAAAGACTTGAACACAGAACTGATCGGTCTTTCAATAGACAGCATGTATGCTCATATTGCCTGGTTACGGACCATCAAAGAAAAAATAGAGTACAAAGGGATGAAAAATGTGGAAGTCCTCTTCCCTCTGATCGAAGACATCACGATGAATGTTGCAAAGCTTTACGGCATGGTCCAGCCGAATGCATCCACAACACAAGCCGTTCGCGCTGTCTTTATTATTGATCCTGAAGGAATTGTGCGAACCATTATGTATTATCCTGCGTCAACCGGTCGGAATATGGAAGAAATTAAGCGGGTCATCATCGCCCTTCAAAAAGCAGACCAGGAAGGCATCGCAACACCTGCCAATTGGCAACCAGGCGAAGATGTGATTATTCCAGCTCCTGGATCTTGTGGTGCTGCAAAAGAACGTATGGAACAGCCGGGTGAAGACATTTACTGTCTCGACTGGTTTCTCTGCTTCCGACGCGAGAAAAAAGATTAAAACCTGAAAGATCAGCTACCGTAAAGAACCGGTTGCTCAGCAACCGGTTCTTTTATGTTATGATTGTAACGGAATATATTTTCAGGAGCTTTGAGATAAACGATGCCGATTGACTGCCATACCCATTGCTTTCCCCAAAAAATCGCCGCTTCCGCGTTGTCTGCGCTCAGAAATAATTGCGGGAACCTGAAATGTTTAACAGACGGAACAGCAGACGGCTTGTTGAATCAAATGAATCAAGCGGGCATTTCGTCCTCCTGGGTCCTGAACATTGCCACAACACCCAGGCAGCAAAAAGCTGTTAACGACTTTGCCGCTTCTCTTTCTTCGGATCGATTGATCGCCTTTGGTTCGGTTCACCCCCGTGCGGCGGATGCCCTGTCTGAGTTAGAGCGCATGGCTGATCTGGGCCTTCGCGGCCTGAAGTTGCATCCCTACTATCAGGGTTTTGCCATTGACGATCCCATCATGCGGCCAATTTATCAAAAAGCAGCCAAGCTTGGGTTTATCACCGTCTTTCATGCCGGCTACGATATTGGTTTTCTTGACACGCCTTGCGCTGCGCCCCGTGCTTTGGCCAGGGCATTAACCTGGTTTGACGGAGCGCCGGTCGTGGCGGCCCATCTCGGAGGCAGTTTTTGTTGGCAGGAGGCCAGGCGTTGGCTGGCAGGAAAGCCGATTTATTTCGACACAGCCTTTTGCTGCGGCCGCATTCCTTTTCCGGAAGCTTGCAGCATCATTGAAACCCATGGCGTTAACCGAATTCTTTTTGGATCGGATTTGCCATGGAGCGACCCGGTACAGGAACTCGATTTTATCCGATGCCTTCGTCTTTCAGAATCGGAACAATTGCAGCTTTTAGAGGAAAACGCAAAACGTTTATTACAAAGGTTATAAAGTTCTGAAGGAGGTCGTTGCTTTTGGATCTGACTAATTATTCTTCCGCGTTTTGTCTGACGCTCCTGGCCGGATTGTCCACGGGCATTGGCAGCGTTCTTGCGTTGGTTACAAAAAAGACCAATCAGTCCTTTTTGTCCTTTTCGCTTGGTTTCTCGGGCGGCGTGATGATCTATGTTTCTATGGTTGATCTCTTGCCAACGGCTGAGGAAATGCTGGTTACATCGCTTGGCTCAGGGAAAGGAAGCTGGGCCGCAGTCACTTCCTTTTTTGTCGGCGTTTTACTCATCGCATTCATCGATCATCTTGTGCCTTCCAGAGAAAATCCCCATGAAACCCGCATAGTTGAGGAAATGGATCCGGAACACGTACACCCACACGTCCACGATCCGCTCATCCGAGTAGGTTTGATGAGTGCTCTTGCGATTTTCCTTCATAATTTTCCTGAGGGATTGGCTACTTTTACGGCGGGCTTAAAGGACCCTTCTCTTGGCTTACCTATTGCCGTTGCCGTTGCGTTGCACAATATACCTGAAGGTATAGCTGTATCAGTTCCGATTTATCTCGCCACAGGGAATAAGAAAAAAGCTTTTATCTGGTCTTTGATGTCAGGCCTCTCTGAGCCG
>JAGPFK010000241.1 GCA_018056585.1 Clostridia bacterium
GTCCAGGCCAGACCGGTCGCAACACCAACCTGATCTCCTTTCTGAGCCTTTTCATAGCGATATTTCTTTTTACCGATCAGCTCTTCGCTGTTTTTATCGGTTACAACAACCTTTTTCAATCCTTGTTCTGCAATTAAGATGGCTGCGCGGCGGCAGATGTGTGCCAATTCACGCTCCAGCTGGCGGACGCCGGCCTCACGTGTATACCAGTTGATCAATCCTCGCAGACCGGGCCGGGTGACGCGGAGCCAACTTTTTTGAAGCGCGTGCTGCTTGAGCTGTTTGGGCAAAAGATGCCGCCGGGCGATTTCAACTTTCTCTTCCTCCGTGTAACCTGAAATCTGAACAACTTCCATGCGGTCCAATAACGCTTGTGGAATCGTCTCCGTCGTATTAGCCGTCGTAATGAAAAAAACCTGAGACAAATCATATGGAATTTCAAGGTAATGGTCGCGAAAATTATTATTCTGCTCTGGATCTAAAACTTCAAGTAAAGCAGATGAAGGGTCACCGCGAAAATCGCTGCCGAGTTTGTCAATTTCATCGAGCAGGATCACCGGATTGTCCCGGCCAGCCTGACGAACGGCATTAATAATGCGTCCCGGCATAGCACCCACATAGGTTCGCCGATGACCGCGGATTTCGGCCTCATCGTGAACACCGCCAAGGGACATCCGGATATATTTGCGGCCAAGCGCTTCGGCAACAGAGCGGGCAATAGAGGTTTTGCCCACACCAGGGGGGCCGACCAAACAAAGGATTGGCCCTTTAAAGCTCACTTCTCCCGCGTCCATACGCAATTTGCGAACAGCCAGGTATTCAAGAATTCGTTCTTTTACCTTATCAAGGCCATAATGATCGCGGTTCAAGATCCTCCTGGCTTGCGCTATATTAAGGCGTTCCTTATCCACCTTACCCCAAGGCATTTCAAACAATAAATCCAGGTAACTGCGTAACACGTAACCTTCCGGATAACCGGCAGGGATATGCGCCAGCCGCCTGATGTCTTTTCGGATTTTTTCTTTAAGATCATCTGCTATCGGCAGCCTCTCCAGTTGTTGGAAGTATTGTTCCTGCTCTTGCTGTGTTCCTTCCTGTTCCCCTAATTCACTTTGTATAGCCTTTAACTGCTCACGCAGAAAATAGTCCCTTTGATTTTTTTCGATGGCTGTGCGCACTTTCTCACTGATTTCTTTTTCCAATTCAGCAATGTATTGCTCACGTTCAATCAAACCAATTAATTTTTGAATTCGATCCACAACATCCAGCGCTTCCAGGATGGACTGCTTTTCCGCTATGTTGATGTTCAGATGTCCGGCAATGATATCGGCGGCAAGCGACGCGTTGGTAATCTGGTTCAATGCAAGGACGGATTCAGGCGAAACGCGCCCGGTACTTGTGGCATATCGTTCAAACGTCTTAACCAGCTGCCGCCGATAGGCCTCCAAAATCGGGGATTCAACTTCTGTTGCCTCTGCTTCCGGTATGGAGCTGACTTCAACAAGATAACAAGGATCTTCTTGCTTGACTTTCAGGATCACCGCACGGTTGCGGCCTTCAACAAGCAATTTCATAGCTTCACTTTCGGGAATCTCAAGGACTTGTCTAAGCCGGGCGATGCAGCCGACTGCATAAATTTCATCAGGGGTCGGCCAGTCCTGCGAAAGGTCTTTCTGAGCCGTCAAAAAGATAAGCTGATTATGGTCTAAAGCCTCTTTGACAGCTTGTCGCGACTTGTCACGCGCAACGTCAAAAGTCAGTTTAACACCGGGGAAAATAACGATTCCACGCATGGGAATCATCGGAAGCGTTAATACAAGACCCTCGGTCGTTTTGACTTTTTGCCCATCCGGAAGAGGCGTCGTTTTATAAACGCGGCGTCGAGCCGGTGATTGCGTTTTATTCTTTGCTTTTTCTTCCTGTTGCTCTTGCATGTCTGTCCTCTTATTCATCCTGATTGACCTGCTTTATCTGCTTCTGACAATAGTATATCATGATATAAAAAGAGGTGCTTCCGAAAAGAGGCACCTCCTTTTAATCGTCAAATCAATCGACTCATTCGATGATTTCCGTTATCGTGCCAGATCCAACGGTCTTGCCGCCTTCGCGAATCGCAAACTTATCGCCAACTTCCATGGCAATGGGTGTAATCAGCTTAACGGTCAGCGTCACATGGTCGCCCGGCATACACATCTCAACACCTTCAGGAAGCTCCACGACGCCGGTCACGTCTGTTGTGCGGAAATAGAACTGTGGACGATAACCATTAAAGAAGGGTTTGTGACGGCCGCCCTCAGCCTGGGTCAAAACATAGACCTGTGCAACAAAGTGCGTGTGCGGCTTAATGGTGCCTGGCTTTGCAATCACCTGGCCGCGCTCAACTTCCTTACGTGTGATGCCGCGCAGCAAAACGCCAATGTTATCGCCCGCTTGAGCCTGATCGAGCAGTTTGCGAAACATCTCAAGGCCGGTCACAACCGTGGATCGCGGTTTATCAGACAACCCGACGATTTCAACCGGATCCCCGACCTTCACAATGCCGCGTTCCACACGGCCGGTTGCAACCGTACCGCGTCCTGTAATAGTAAAGACATCCTCAACAGGCATCGCAAACGGCAAATCGATCGCACGGGCAGGTGTTGGAATAAAATGATCGACAGCATCCATGAGTTCATGGATGCAGGCATAAGCCGGGTCATTCGGATCCGTGCTGGGACACTCCAGAGCTTTCAGCGCCGATCCCTTGATGACAGGTGTTTCATCGCCTGGGAATCCGTAAGCGTTCAGCAATTCACGAACTTCCATTTCAGTCAGTTCGATCAGTTCCGGATCAGCCATGTCGCATTTATTCAGAAAAACGACAATAGACGGGACGCCAACCTGACGGGCTAATAGGATGTGCTCACGCGTCTGCGGCATCGGACCGTCAGCTGCGGATACAACCAAAATGGCCCCGTCCATCTGAGCCGCGCCAGTAATCATATTTTTGATGTAGTCCGCATGCCCGGGACAGTCAACGTGCGCGTAGTGCCTGTTTTTTGTTTCATATTCGACATGGGACGTATTAATCGTAATACCACGGGCCTTTTCCTCCGGTGCCTTATCAATGCTGTCATAAGATGTATACTTGGCAGAACCCTCCAGCGACAACACCTTCGTTATAGCCGCTGTTAACGTCGTTTTGCCGTGATCGACATGGCCAATGGTTCCAATGTTTACATGTGGCTTTGTTCTTTCAAATTTTGCCTTTGCCATTTGAGCATATCCTCCTTTATTCACCAGCGAACTGCTGATTTCTTTCTTTTTCCGGCTTCTTTGCTGTCATAGACCATTTTACACTATTTATTGGATTTGGCAATCATCTCAGCGTTTTTCAGGCCATTGCACAGTTAAGCCCTTCTTTTCTTTACTGTTTTTTCAAAATGTTGTCCATTAAGTTCTTCGGCACTTCCTCAAAATGACTGATTTGCATGACAAATGTCCCTCGTCCCTGTGTTTTTGAGCGCAGCACAGT
>JAGPFK010000242.1 GCA_018056585.1 Clostridia bacterium
AACAAAATGAAGCGATGCTTTATATCCGCGGACAATCCTATGAGGATTATTTAAATTCCCTTTCCAGTACAAAAGCTGGGACGGACATCATTACGCTGGTTCCAGATGAATCGATCATAAGCGAAGATTCCGCAGCTTCGATTCAAAAGAATGTAGGCGGCCGGGATGATGTTTTAGTATGGGAGTCCGAACAGGGGTGGGTGGAATGGACATTTGAGGTCCAAACACCCGGCCTTTATCGGATCCGCATAGATTATTACAACCTGCCCGGTAAAGGACGAGATATCGAGCTGGCCCTGATGGTGAACGGATCATTTCCTTATGACAGTTTAAAGAAACTGACTTTTTCCCGTGTTTATCAGGATGAAGGGCCGATTCTGCGAGATGACCGCGGCAATGAGATGCGCCCGTGTCAGGTTGAGGTTCAAACCTGGCAAAGTGTCTGCCTGACTGATACGGATGGGCTGTACAATGAGCCGCTTGAGGTCTGGCTGGACAGCGGCACGAATTGTTTAAGATTTCTTTCCATCCGTGAGAAAATCGCGATCGGTTCCGTTACCATTGAACCGCGCACGGAATTACCCTCATATGAAGAGAAGTTAAAAGAATACCGATCACTTGGAATAGAAGAAGCCAGCGGAGAGCCTCTGGCACTCATACAGGCTGAACGGCCATTGTATAAATCTCATGCCACCATCTACCCTATGTTTGACCGCAGCAGCGTTGCGACGCTTTCACATGACGGATCACTCAATCATCCGGCACAGATCAGGCTGAACACGATTGGCCAGTGGAACTGGCAATACAGCGGCCAATGGATCAGCTTTACGATTGATGTGCCGGAAGAAGGGCTGTATGCCATCGATTTCCGGACGCGACAGAACTTTTACCGTGGCATGAATTCAACACGTTCTTTGTTGATCAACGGAGAAATTCCATTTGCCGAAGCCCAGAGTCTTGAATTTCCTTATCAAAATGATTGGTACATTCTGACGCCGAAACAAGAAAACGGTGAGCCGTATCTATTTTATTTTCACAAAGGGCTCAATGAGATCGCTCTTCGGGTGTCCTTGGGTGAAATGGCACGCACGTTGCGGACGGTTGAAAAAGTGGTTTATGAACTCAACCAGATCTATCGGAAAATCATCAAAATAACGGGTGCCAACCCGGATGAAAGCCGCATCGTGGTGGACACGGTCCGTGACTTTTATCTGGATCAGCGCATCCCCGGTATGATGGATACCTTCAAAAACGTGATCGCAGTCCTTAAGGATGAAAAAGCGCACATCGAGCAGCTGACCGGAACATATGGTTCAGAAGCGGCCACTTTGCAAGAACTGATCTATCAGCTTGAAGGATTTATCCTTGAACCGGAAACAATTCCCAGCCGGTTAGAACGATTCCGAAGCAACATATCAAATTTGGGCGGATGGATTTTGTACATGCGCGAACAGCCCCTTGAACTCGATTATATAGAAGTGCGCCCGGCCGACGCGGCGCCACCCCAAGCCAATGTCGGTTTTTTTGAGCGCTTCTGGTTCGGATTAAAAGTCTTTTTGGCTTCGTTTGTCGTAGACTATCGTTCTGTCGGAAAAGTTTATGAAGACAAAGAAGCTTTGAATGTCTGGGTGAGCCAGAATGACATTGTGCTGAGCGGCCATTCATCCGGAAGAGATCAGACTCAGATTATCAAAAATCTTGTCGATGATCTCTTTACGCAAACGTATGGTATCCCGGTCAACATCAGTCTGGTTGACAGCTCACAGACGCTGACCCAGGCCGTTCTTGCCGGAAAAGGTCCCGATGTTGCCCTCATTGTTCCCAAAACAATGCCTGTCAATCTGGCCATGCGCGGCGCGCTGGTCGAGTTGTCTCAGTTTCCTGAATTTGAAACAGACAAAAAACGTTTTTTTGAATCGGCGTTCATTGCATTCGATTACGAAGGCAAAATTTACGCGCTGCCGGAAACGCAGATTTATGACATGTTCTTTTACCGAAAAGATATTTTTTCTGAGCTGGGCATAACCGCGCCAAACACCTGGGATGAGTTTTATGATATTGTTCCGGTGATTCAGAAAAATAACATGCAGATTGGTATACCGGAAGATCAAAGAATATTTGAGACTTTGATTTTCCAGAAAGGCGGCCAGTTTTACACAAATGACCGCCGTCAGACCTGCCTGGACCAGCCGGAAGCCCTGGACGCGTTTAAAGAATGGACAGGATTTTATAAAAAATATTCATTCCCGCTTGTGTTTGATTTTTACAACCGGTTTCGGACAGGTGAAATGCCCTGTGGCATTCAGCCTTACACCATGTACAATCTGCTTTCAGTTGCCGCTCCCGAACTTCGTAATCTATGGGACATGGCGCCGATCCCGGCGACCGTCCGCCCGGATGGCAGCTTATCGAGAACATGCGGCTCCAACAGCACGGGCAGCATCATTTTACGTGATTGTAAAGACATTCATGGGGCCTATCAATTTATCAGCTGGTGGACCAGCGCCGAAGTTCAAGCCAGGTACGGGACGGAACTTGAATATTTAATGGGCCCGGCAGCCCGCTATCCGACGGCCAACATCGAAGCGTTTTCAAGGCTGCCCTGGTCTGGTGCCGAAGCGGATAACCTGATGACGCAGTGGAGGGATGTCTGGGATAACTATCAGCTGCCGGGCAATTACTACACTCAGCGGAATATCAGTTTCGCTTTTCGCCGCGTGGTGTACGACTGGGCGAATGAAAGAGAGACGCTTCACAAGTTTAATCAGGAAATCAATAGAGAATTGATGCGCAAACGGGTTGAATTTGGACTCGAACAGGGTGGTTGAGGTGCAAAATGAAAGAAATTCATAAAAAAACGCCTCTGGCAAAGCAGATTAAAAAGTATAAGAGCAGCTATATCCTTCTGGCGCCTTATTCGGTTTTATTCCTGGTCTTTACACTGATTCCGATTGCGGCCGCTGTCCTGCTGAGTTTTACCTACTTTAATATGTATGAACCGCCAAGATGGATTGGATTTACCAATTATATGAATCTGTTTTTAGCAGACGATGTCTTTATTATCGCCTTGAAAAACACCTTGATATTTGCTTTCCTGACCGGGCCGGTCGGGTACGTCATGAGTTTCATTTTTGCCTGGCTGATCAATGAAATGAAACGAGTAACCAGAACGTTCATGACATTGTTCTTTTACGCACCGTCATTGGCTGGTAACGTTTATTTTATCTGGACTTATATTTTCAGCGGTGACGCGTATGGGTTGGTCAACAGCACACTGATGCGGCTAAATCTTGTTAAAGAGCCGGTTCAGTGGCTCTACGATCCCAAATACAACATCTGGATCGTCGTTCTGGTTATTTTATGGCTGAGCATGGGCGCGGGTTTTCTGGCCTTCGTCGCCGGGTTGCCGGCTGTTGACCGCTCTCTGTATGAAGCGGCCGCCATTGTCGGCGTCCCTAATCGGTTTCAGGAACTGTGGTACGTGACTTT
>JAGPFK010000243.1 GCA_018056585.1 Clostridia bacterium
GGGTGATGAGGAGAGGACTTTAATTGATCACACGCCGGGTTATGGCAGCGCAGCCCGGTATTGGGCCATGATCATGCAGAACGCGGAAGAAGAAAACCGCGGCATGTGTGTCTCGGAATGTGTTTCTGTCTTTCAGGCGATGGGACGTCGATCCGGCTATATCACGGCGGCGGCCCGCCTGGCTGATCCCAACCGGACATGGCCGATGCAGCTGTATTTCGCCGAATCTGGCCACAACCTGGAAACGTTGACGGAACACGTTAATCGTGAGCTCGAACGATCCGGACGCTGCCTGGTTGTCGTGAGCGAAGGCTTTGACGTTGGTTCCGTCGGCGAGGCGCGCGATGGCTTCGGACATATCGAATATGGTGCCAGCCGGATGACGGCCGCGCAGATTGTGGTTAACCATCTCAATCAGGCAGGGCTTCAAGCAAGGGGCCAGGCGACCGGACAGGTCCCGGGCATCCTTCAGCGATCAACCTCTGCTTACCGCTCGGTTGTCGATCAGGAAGAAGCCTTTATGGTCGGTTCCTATGCCGTGGATATGGCCATCCGGTATGGCACCGGCTATATGGCCACGATGCTTCGTTTGTCCGATCATCCCTATCGTATCCGCTGTGATCGGGTTCCCTTAAGAACCATTGCCAACTCAGAACGATTTTTACCTCCCGAATGGATCAGTCGGGATGGCATCGATGTAACCGACGATTTTATCCGATACGCGCGTCCGTTATTGGGAGACGAATGGCCCTTTATTCCTCTGGAAGATGGCTTGCAGCGTTTTGCCCGGCTTCATATTTGCTTTGTGGACAAGCGATGCCCGGCTTATGTTCCTGTTTCTTATCGAAAGGCGTGACCACAAACCAAGACAAATGGAGGTTTATTTTTGAAGCAATTCTGGAAACGATATGCCTGGCTTTACATCCCGGGATTTCTTTTTCTTGTTCTGTCATCATACTTTGAAGTGCTTTCCCCGCGCCTGTTGGGCGAAATAATCGATCAGCTCAATGTGCCGCCGGAGCAGATCAGCCGGCAGCAGGTTTACCGGGGGCTTCTCATTCTTTTCTTAGCGGCCGTGGCCGCTTTTGTCACACGATTTATTTGGCGTTATCTGATCATGGGTAATTCACGTCATCTTGAAACAACTTTGAGACGACAGTTGTTTTTGCATTTACAGCACATGCCCATGCCGTTTTACCAGCGCCATAAAACGGGTGATCTGCTGGCTTATGCCATCAATGACATCAGCGCCATCAGGCAAACGTTTGGCCCCGGGCTCACCACAACCGCCAATACTGTGATCATGATCATTCTTTCTATCACCAGCATGACGGAAAATGTTCATCCGCGCCTGACCTTGTTCGCTTTGCTGCCGATGCCGGCCATTGTTATTTTGATGGTGCTGATGGGCAGTCAGGTCAGAAGCCGTTTCCGGGTTGTTCAGGAAACATTTGCTGCGGTTTCAGACCGGGTCCAGGAGAGTATTTCCGGCCTTTCGGTTATTAAGGCTTACGGACAGGAGGATGAAGAAGTTGAGCGGTTTGAGCAGCTGAACCGAAAAAGCCGCTATGCCAATCTCGATATGACAAAAGTATCAGCAGCCATGGGCCCCATGGCTGATATTTTATTTGGCGTCAGTTTTGCCATTGCTCTGATCTATGGCGGGAACCTGGTTTTACAGCAACAATTGACATTAGGCGAATTCATTTCGTTTAACGGTTATCTCACCTTGATCATCCGGCCTGTCCGTTCGATTTCCCGTATTGTGAACATCACGCAACGGGGCATGGCTTCCTTAAAGCGCTATCAGGCTATTCTTTCGGAAAAACCTGATTTTTCAGATTTGCCTGACATCTTGCCGGAAGACAAATGGCCTTTGTATCTGGACGGACATTTGTCTGTGCAAAATCTGACTTTTACGTATCCAGGAGAAACAAAGCCTGCTTTGAGTCGGATTTCTTTCGATTTGTATCCTGGGCGGATGGTGGGTGTTTTAGGGCGGACGGGCAGCGGCAAGACGACCCTTGCGAATTTACTGCTTCGCCTCTATGATGTGCCTGAAAAGACCATTTTACTGGATGGCTGGGACATCCGGGAGATCCCATTGTCTGTTTTGCGACGGCAGTTTGCTTATGTCCCGCAGGATAATTTTATATTTTCAGATACCATCGCCGGCAACATCCGCTTTTTCGATGATCGTTATTCAAAAGACGAGATTCAATACGCAGCCAGGCTGGCTGATTTGGACGAGACGGTTTTGGAGTTTAACGATGGTTATGAGACAAAAGTCGGCGAGCGCGGACTGACGCTTTCAGGCGGACAAAGGCAGCGGCTCGGTCTGGCCAGAGCCCTGTTGAGGGAAGCGCCCATTTTGATTCTGGATGACGCGCTGTCGGCTGTTGACACGGAGACGGAACGGCGGATCCTCACCCGTATTCTGGAGGAAATCAAAAAGCGCAAAACCGGCTGTCTGATCATCGCAAACCGAATCAGTGCCCTGGAATTTTGTGATGAGATCCTTGTTTTGTCTGAAGGCCGCATCGTAGAAAGAGGCAACCACGAAGAATTGCTTGCGAAAAACGGCTTTTATGCCAGCATTGCCAGGCGCCAGATGGAGCAGCAAAATGGGAGGTAAGCGTTTGTTTTCTCTTTTCAAAAAAACAGTAAATTTCAAAAAATCAAAGAAAAAACAAGACGCATCAACCCAAAAGAGCGGTCTGTATCGCCTCAAACCCTATCTTTTACCGCAGCTTCCGTTGCTTTTCCTGAGCCTATTTTTGGTTCTGATCATCAATGCCGCCAACTTGATTCAGCCCTATATTCTGCAGATGATCATTGACAATCATCTGAAAATCAGGAATCCTGAATCGCAAAAGGCAATCATCTGGCTCGGTCTTTCCTATTTTGGTGCGATCGCCGTCGGTGCCGTCTTTCAATATGTTCAGTCGATCACTGTGGCTGAGATGGGGCAGAATACCTTAATGCACATCAGGCGGGATGTCTTTTTTCATATCATGCATCTGCCCATGGGGTTTTTAGATCATTATCCATCCGGCCGTCTGATCACGCGGGCGACCAATGACGTTGAGACGCTCAACGAACTGTTTTCGGATGTGTTGATCAACCTGATCAGTGATGTCTTTCTTCTGGTTGGCATCGTTTGTATGATGCTGATCATGAATTGGAAACTGGCTTTGATCGCGTTTTTAACGACCCCTCTGATCGCGCTGGTGACTTTTTTTGTCCGAAAAGCATTAAGAGAAAATTTTATCCGGATGAAAAGCCTGATCGGGCGGATCAATGGATTTTTTGCGGAAAACATTTCAGGCATGAGATTGGTCCAGATCTTTTGTCAGGAAGAGGCAAAACGTCAGGAATTTGAAGCGCTCAATGATGAATACTGCAAAAGCACGTTGCTGCAGATTAAGCTCAATAGTTTGCTGCGGCCTCTCATGGAAGTGATCAACACCCTCGGCATCGTTCTTTTG
>JAGPFK010000244.1 GCA_018056585.1 Clostridia bacterium
TTTACTATTTGTTTCTGATAAACGATCAGCAACCTGGTTTTTTGTCATCCTGTTTTTTTGTTTATCCTGTGTAAGATAAATGGCTGTCCGTGTGCTGCCATTAAGCAGATCGGAGTGCTCGCTAGCCCATTCTTCTGGCGTTGGCATTCGATCTGTATAACCAACAAGATAATCAAGCGATACCTGGTAGAGGGTAGCCAGTTTCATCAGCAGCTCTAAATCAGGCGTTCGCCGACCCAGTTCATAATGGGTATAAGTTCCCCTCGGAACACCAATGAGATCTGCGACATGCTGCTGCGACATCTGCTTGCTCAACCGTAATTTCTTGAGTCTTTCGTGGAGTCTAACCGTCAAGAGCCACACCACCTTTAGCCTGATTATATGGAATAATGTGGCTATATGCAACACCAATAAACATTGACAATGTTGCGATTCGCGACTATCATGAAAGCATGTTGCAATATGCGACTATAATAAAATTTATAACGGGAATTTAGATGTGCGCGTCTGGCTGATTGAAGAAAGAAAAAAAAGAAGACAAACGCAACTGGACCTGGCTCATGAAGTTGGAATATCCAGAGCCTACCTCGCTCAAATTGAACTCGGGTTGCGAACGCCGTCTGTTCGCGTGGCTAAAAAGCTGGCAGAAGCTTTATCTGTACCGTGGACTCGCTTTTATGAAGATGCAGACATCCTGGAAGAGTAATCAGCGAAATCTGATTTAACTTTATCACCTGATGCATTTTCCCATGACGATAAGCGGTGAGCACCGGAGGGGGGCATCATTTTTCATTTATCCAATAGGGCTCCGTATAATGCGCTCTGTGAGATTGGTGCGAGGTTTGTTTGCAGACCCGCCCTTCCGTGATAATACCGTAAAAGTACTTCAATCAGGCGGGGCTGATGACATCTGAAAATAAATGGAAGGGTTGCCGTCAGCTGTAATTCCTGCAAAAGGTTGGGCAGGATTTCGGTTTGGTTTTCTGGATAAGATGTAAAATCCAGGATGATGGCCGGCCCTTCATCCATAACGTCCAAAACCTGGTCAATCAGCAAATCAGGCCTTGACGCATCCACATATGGCAGCTTCTCTTGTGGATGCCATAGAAGGCTGCTCCGGCTTGAGCTGATCCAACGGCTTAAATCCGCTGCGCGTGGCTTCAGATTTTCGGAGCCGAAGGAAAGGGCTAATTGTTTCAGTACCGCGATATGAGAAGGCCCTGTTCCGCAACATCCCCCCACCAATTGAATGCCAGCTTCCAGCGGCTTTTTCATGGCTTTGGCAAACGCTTCCTCGTCCATAGGGAAAATAGTTTGTCCGTCAATCCATTGAGGAAGGCCGGCATTGGGCTTCAAAAGCAAAGGGATGGGGCTTATTTCCAGCAGAGGTTCTAAAATAAATGCTAATTTATCGGGGCCAAATGAACAATTCAGACCAAAAGCCGATACACCAAGAGCTGCACAGGTTAAAAGGCAGGCCAGGGGTGTGTTGCCGGCTATCGTTTTACCATTTTCCGCAACGGTCATAGAGGCCAGGATCGGCTTGCTGCTCAAAGACTGGACAGCCAGGATCGCAGCTCTCATTTGAGCTAAATCCATCATGGTTTCAATGACGAATAAATCGACACCCGCTGCCAATTGGCCTCTGACCTGCTCCTGATAAATTTCCACCAGCTCGTCAAAATCAAGATCACCGGCCGGTTTTAGAAACAAGCCGGTCGGAGCGAGGTCTCCTGCAACCAGAACAATCCGATCCGGATGGTGCTCGCAAAACTGATCTCTCGCTCTCATCGACAAAAGCGCAAGTTCTTGATTGATCGAAACAACTGAATCCGAATGCTCCGCCGATGAGGCTGCCTGGCCCAATTTGATCCGATTAGCACCGAAAGTGAAAGTGTAGATGATATCAGATCCAGCTTCCATATATTGAATTTGCAGTCGCTTTAGCACATCAGGATGTGAAAGAACCCATTGTTCCGGATTCAGGCCGCTTTTCAGTCCGGCCTGATGCAATTGTGTTCCGGTTGCACCATCTAAAAGGATGACCCCACGCGAAAGGAGCTCACTTAGAACATCTTGTTGTTTCACGACAGATCCTCCTCAATTTGTATTTCTTCATCAGGCTCAAGAATCCGAATGTTTTCTATTCTGTCTGTCCAGGATCCGACAGACGCTGCAAAAGGATGTGCATATGGATTACAAGTGAACTGAGACAAGCGCTTGCAGACAATCAATACTTCCGGACGATAAGCAACAATCAAAGCCGAGGCATCGGTTTGATTTGATTCATCCATGATGACGGTATGCTCCGGCAGTCTGTTGTTTGCGGTTGCAGGCAAAAGGATCAGATCATAATCATAATTTGTAGCCAGCTTCGCCAGTTCAGGCCAGTCAGCTGACTGAAGGCTGACGTTGAGTCCGGCTGAGGTTAAAGAAGAGGCAATTGTTTGCGCTTGCTTTTGATTTTCAATGAACACCTGATGATCGACACCCTGGAAAAAATAAAGTATCAATTCTTTTGACTTCAACGTTTCCAAAGAAGCCAACTGCTCATCGTTTTGTGGTTTCCCTGCAACGGTCAGCAGGATCGCGAGACGCTGTGACGCGTTCTGAATGATGTGATGAGGTTGTGGCAGTGGATTAATCAACAAATAACTGTCCACACTCGTTTCATAGGGATAGAAAAAGTAGCCGGGCAGCGATAAAGCGCGTTGCTGCATGCGTGTGTCCCAAACATTTCGCACGATATCAAGCCGGCCTTCCTGCAGCAGCCGATATTTTGAATCGGATGCAACCTGTCGGATTTCGATTGTTTTGATTTGACCGGCATATCCAGGACGAAGCTGCAGCACCACGTGATTGCCGCTGTTTTCAATCAGGAAAAACGCGCCGCTGCCTTCCGGATAGAGGTTCCCGTCTCTTAATTCAAAGATACGCTGCGGCTGGTATGGGTAGTAGTCTGACTTAAGAATACCGATTGTTAGAAGACGCAAATCGGGTTCTGTTGTCAGCTCATCAAATTGAAAAATAACTGTGTTTTCATCTTCCCCGGCTTCAACTGCCAAAAGGTTGGCAAACCGGCCTTTAAGCGGTCCATCATAGGCGGAAGACAGAAGACAGGAGTATGTATAGACAACATCTTCGGCATTGACAACGCGGCCATCCCGAAAAGTGTGATCCGTCCGCAAAACAACAGTCAGCCGCTTCGTCTCCTCATCAAATGAAAAGGACTGAGCAAGGCAGGCGATCAATTCTTTGTTAGCATCAATCTGAAACAGCGGCTCAAAGATCAGCGAGACCGCGTCCACCTCTCCATCTCCTGAGGCGTACAAGGGATTAAGCTGCTCAAACTGATCATTGACCCCGACAATAATGAGGTCCTGACGATCGTATGCAGCAAGAGGAACACCTGATGCGGCCTGTTCTGCCTCTGAGGGAGCTGTAACCGACGAAAGTACGTGTGCT
>JAGPFK010000245.1 GCA_018056585.1 Clostridia bacterium
TACGAATACCTTCCTGATTGGGCCTGTCCATCGCTTGGGCAGGAGATCCCATATGCTTTGATAGGCCTTTATTTTGTTTTTCCATCTCTTTCGGGAGCATTGTGACAACTGGTGTGATGCTTTGGTCAAATGGCAACAATACCTTCACGAGTTGATTTAGCAGCTTTATAATCTGTTTTGTCGGAGTCACTGATCCTAAAAGCGGTTATTGGATGGACATGGCCGGCTGTTTCACATTCAGCACCCAGAATCATCCCTCCGTCTTTCGCTCTTTTTTTCAGAATACGAACCCGTTCTTCATCCGTCAGATGATCAAAGATCAACCTTAATCTCTCAAGGTCTTCCAAACGATCCAGGCCATCTTGTCAGCTTTCAAGATAAAAACGGTAGAAAAATCTTTTTTGCAGGTGCCGTACGTTTCACTCCCTCAATTCTTTTCACAGTGCAGCTCAAAATAAGGGCCGCAAATTTTAAAGGAAATAGGACAATAAACCGCAAATTAAAGCGTTTTATCTTTCATTCTCTTTACATGATGTGTTCCTGTGTTACTATTAAAAAAAGAAATCAGTTTGTCAGAGGATTTCGCAATGGATCAGACAGACAAGGAAATTCTAAAATGTCTCCTTCAAAATGCGCGGATGCCCGCTTCTTTAATCAGCAAACAGGTTAATCTGTCTGTGTCTGCCGTTCTGGAACGCATCCGGAAACTGGAAAATACAGGTGTGATCCAGCAATATACCGTCCAGATTGATCCAAAGAAAATCGGAAAAGACCTGGTTGCTTTTATTTCCGTCAGTCTGGACCATCCAAGATACAACGATGATTTTGTTGCCCGCATAAAAAAGGACCGGCGTATTACCGAATGTCACTATATTACCGGCGATTTTGATTTTTTGCTTAAAGTGATGACCCATTCAACCGAATCGCTGGAAGCAACGCTTCGCACCATCAAGAACATCCCGGGTGTTTCTCTGACCCGGACACTGGTTGTTTTCTCCACACTCAAACAGGAGGTCACCGTCATTTTTGATGATGATCCACAACAAATGCAATAAGAAGGTGATAAAAGTGATCGTAGGCATTCCAAAGGAAATCATGCCGAATGAAAACCGTGTTGCGGCCATTCCCGATACGGTATCAGCCATGATCTCGGACGGCTATCAGGTCTTCGTGGAAACACGCGCGGGGCTCGGCTCATTGATTTCAGATGAGCAATATAAAGCCGCGGGCGCAAAAATACAGCCATCCGCAAGAGATCTCTACCAGCAAAGCGATGTGATCCTGAAAGTCAAAGAACCTCAATTCAATTCTGTTTATCAATGTCATGAAACAGAGCTGATGCATGAAAATCAGGTTTTGATTGCCTTTTTGCATCCCGCTTCACCAGCCAACCATCAGCTTGTCCGGGACTTGGCCTCACGCGGAGTGATCAGCCTCACATTAGATGGCATTCCCAGAATATCAAGAGCGCAGCAGATGGATGCGCTTACATCCATGAGCACGTGCGCGGGCTATAAGGCTATGCTGATGGCAGCCAATGAACTCGGCCGATTTATGCCGCAAATCATAAGTGCAGTTGGCCTGATCAGGCCAGCTGAAGTTCTGGTTATCGGCGCCGGTGTTGCAGGTCTTCAGGCGATTGCAACAGCCAAAAGACTTGGCGCAGTCGTTTACGCTGCCGATATCCGGCCTGAAGCGGCAGAACAAGCCGGAAGCCTCGGCGCGAAGGTGATTGATCTTGGCGTTCCGGCAAAACTGGCCATTGGAGAAGGGGGATATGCCCGTCATCTGCCGGAAAAATGGCTGAGAAAAGAACGGTCTGTTTTAAAAGCATCAATGGAAGGAAAAGATATTGTTTTTTGCTCAGCACTCGTTCCCAGCAGTCAGGCACCTGTTCTTCTGACGGAAGAAATGGTTGGTGTTCTGAAACCAGGATCTGTCATCGTTGATCTTTCAATCGACCAGGGCGGAAACTGTGTTCTGACTGTACCTGGTGAAATAACGAGATGGCGGGATATCACACTGTTTGGCATTAAGAATGTACCAGGGCTTTTACCTGAAAGCGCGACCTGGCTTTTTGCCCGTAACGTGGCTTATTTTCTTCATTACCTGACGGAAAACAAGTCATTAAGGATTGATCGGGAAGATGAAATCATCGCCTCCGCTCTAACGACGATCGATCATCGGATTGTGCACAAAGGGGCTCTCGAATCGCTTTCAGGCTGATCGGATACACAGGTTCAGTGGAGGGATAGCATGGAACATTGTTTTTCTGTTTTGCTTTTTCTGGTGTCGGCTCTTATCGGTTATTTTCTGATCAAAAAGGTCCCTTCCTTGCTGCATACGCCTCTGATGTCAGGTACAAACGCACTTTCCGGCCTGACTGTCTTGGGTGCCATCGCCACAGCCGGCGCAGCTATTTCAACCCAATGCCGATGGCTCAGCTATTGTGCCATCATCCTGGCTATGATAAATGTTGCCGGTGGATTTGGTGTCACGGAACGCATGCTTCGTTTTTTTAAGAAAAAGGGTTCGGAAGAAGGTGAGCCGCATGAATGACACTCTTTATTTTGTTTGCCTTACGATTGTTGCAGTTGCTATTCTTTCTGGCATATTCATGATGAGTCGGGTTCGTACGGCTCTTTGGGGGAACCGGATCAGTGCTTTGGGCGCCCTGTTTGCCATTTTGCTGACGCTTTGGCGTGAGCAGCTCCTAAACAGCAAATCCATTTGGCTCTGTCTCTTCATCGGGCTCATTTTGGGAGCTATCGCTGCCTATCGCGTCAGGATGATTGAGATGCCACAATTTATCGCGTTGCTGAATGGGCTGGGCGGAGCGGCTTCCGCGCTGATTGCCCTTGCCTCCTGGCTGATGTTGGCCGAAAAGTCTGCTTTTATTGTGGTAACCACTTTTCTGGCTATGATCATCGGCATTCTGACTTTGAGCGGCAGCTTGGTCGCAGCCGGTAAGCTACACAAGATCTTGCCGCAAAAACCTTTAACCTGGCCCGGTCATAACCTGATGGTCCTTTTTATCTTACCTGTTCTTGCGGTCGTGGCAATTCTGACAACCGCCGGTCTCATTTCTGATTGGCTTTCGATTTTTTTATTCATCCTGCTGAGTGCTTTACTGGGGATCGTTTTCTCTATCCGTGTAGGTGGCGCAGACATGCCGATTGCGATTTCTTTTTTAAATTCTCTTTCAGGCGTCGCAGGAGCTATTGCCGGTATGGCCATCGGACATTCTCTTTTAGTCTTTATCGGCGCTGTTGTTGGAGCATCAGGCCTCCTTCTGACACAAATCATGTGCCGCTCTATGAATCGATCACTGCTTTTTATCCTGCTTGGGAAAACCAGTCAGGCTGCTTCTTTTGAAAAGGCTGACCAAGTCTGGTCAGAATCCTTGCCAGATCAGACATCAGACCATGCTGACGATCCCTATGAGGCGGCCGTCAGAA
>JAGPFK010000246.1 GCA_018056585.1 Clostridia bacterium
TCCCGGAGATCATGGAAGTACATTTGGCGGCAACCCGCTGGCATGTGCCGCTGCCCTGGCTGTTCTGGATACCTACGAAGAATCAGATCTGGTCGCCAAAGCAAAAAGGACAGGAGAACAGCTGATTCAAAGCCTCTCTCAGCTTTCAGAACGGCAAATGGCCATCCTGGAGGTAAGAGGTATGGGTCTGATGATAGGAATAGAATTGAGAAAACCCTGTGCGCCTGATGTCAAAGCTGCTTTGCTGGAAGCCGGCTACCTGGTCGGGTCCGTTGGGCAACACATGATCCGTTTGCTGCCGCCATTGATTCTTGACGAGTCAAACATTCCGCCGTTTATTTCAGCTCTAGAGCGGATTCTACCGGAGGTATCCTGATGAAACATTTTATTGACATTAAAGATTTGTCTGACGAAGAACTTCTGTCGCTTCTCAACCTGGCGGACCAGCTTAAAGCAGATCTGAAAGCCGGCAAACAGAATCATGCGTTGCAAAATAAAGTGTTGGCTATGATTTTCGCAAAGTCCTCCACACGTACACGCATTTCATTCGAGGTTGGCATGCTTCAATTGGGAGGCCATGCCATCTATCTCAATGCGCAGGACATTCAGCTTGGCCGCGGGGAATCAGTCGCCGATACGGCGCGTGTCCTCTCGCGTTTTGTCGATGCCATTATGATCCGGACCTATGCCCATCAGGATGTGCTGGATCTGGCCACTTACAGCAGCATTCCGGTCATCAATGGATTATCCGATCTCATGCATCCTTGCCAGGTATTGGCAGACCTGATGACCATCCGCGAGCACAAAGGGCGTCTCAAAGGTCTGAAACTAGCCTATCTTGGCGATGGCAACAACGTCGCAAACTCATTGCTTCAGGCTTGTGCCCGCGTTGGAATGGATATTGCCGTCGCAACACCACCCGGCTATTCCTGCGATCCGGATTGTATTAAAGATGCAAAAAAAGAAGCAGCCCGTCATGGCAGCTCCGTTATTCTGACGACAGATCCATTTGAAGCAGCAAACCAGGCAGATGTTCTATACACTGATACATGGGTCAGCATGGGACAGGAGGCAGAAAAGCAAGAGCGTATAAATATCTTTAGCCCCTACCAGGTGAACGACAACATTTTATCGGTTGCCCGCAAAGACGTCATTTTTCTGCACTGCTTACCGGCTTATCGAGGCCTTGAGGTTACCTCGTCTGTGATTGACGGACCGGCCTCTGTTGTTTTTGATGAGGCAGAGAACCGTTTACATGCCCAAAAAGCCATCCTGCTTCAATTACTGGGTACACCATGATTGAACAAAACGCATCAGTCATCATACGGCGCGCCATCGAGACCGATGCATCGGAGCTTTTAATTGTAATCCGATCAGCCATGGCTCTTTATGCACGTCAATCCGGCATCGAAACACCTCTGGATGCCGAACTGGAAACCATCGAAGATCTCAAAATTCATATCAACACGGACACGGTTCTGGTAGCCGAGCGAGACGGGGAACTTGTAGGCACGGTTCGGCTTGTCAGAGAAGACAATGACACGGCCTGGTTTACGCGTTTTGCTGTGTTGCCAACATATCAGCGGTCCGGCATCGGGCAACGATTGTTTGAAGCCTCAGAACAGTACTTGCGGCAAATGGGCTGCCGTGCCGTTTATTTACATACCGCATTAACCAACCAAGCATTGGTGTCATTTTACAAAGCCAAAGGTTTTGTTTTGCAGGATGTTGCTTATGACCGCGGTTATCCACGCGGGTGTTTTGTGAAACAGCTGAACGGCCAGGCTCAAGAAAACCGTCAACAAGATGGGTTTGTCAGCCTAGTGGAAAATCATGCGGGAAAACATCCGGACCAAAAAGAGGACCTGATTTTATAATCATCCTGATAAAAATAACAACCAATACCATTACGACAATCAGTTGGAGAATGGCCAAAGCCAGTCCGATATAGTTACATGTACGGGCCCAGCTGATTTTCTTTTCGGCCTCCGCGATATCTTTTTCACTGCTGGACATGATGGCAAAGATCAAGGCAACGATGCCCAATATAAATCCGATACCAAAGCCGAAACAGATGATATTAATAATTGAAAGAACAATGGCGCCGGTTGTTGATGGACGCACAGCTGCCTGTCCCTGATCGGGTATGGCATGTGTGGCAGGATGAGGCACTTTATGGGGAAAATATCCGTTTTTTGACGGATCATAATCATGGCGGACATAGGCAACAGGCTCTGCTGATTCCTCTGGTTTTTGAGGTTCAGACGGCATACCGCAATTCGGACAGAATTTAAAGTCGTACTCCGATAGATAGGCACAGTTTTTGCATTGCATGATTATCCCTCCCCAGGCTAAAAAGCCATCAAACCAGTTTTAGTCTATGCTATTGCATAAGAGCCGTCAACTGCTTTTCAGGCCTCATCGGTGTAAAAGAGGGCTGATGCGTTTGTAAACCACTGCCACAATCACAGAGACAATAAGCCCTTTAAACAGATTAAAGGGGACAAAAACAAACCAAATCAGTGTTTTCAGATCCGTTACCAACGTGTTGCCCGCTTCATGGACCATGTCAACGATAACATCCAGGGGCAGGCCCATGACACGGATGTAAAACGGGATTAAGAAAAAGTAATTGATCAGGCTGGCAAGAAATGTCATGGCGAGGATACCTATACCCATGGCCAGATACGCACCGCGTTTTGTTTTCATTTTCTGATAAACTAAACCGGCCGTCCCAACAAAAGAAATACCGATGATAAAGTTGGCCAGTTCGCCAACACCGCCGGTTTGCGTCGCCGGTAGATGGAGCAGATTTTTGACCAGTTCAACCAAAATACCAGTAACCGGCCCCAGAGCAAATGAAGCGATTAAAACCACGACCTCGGAAAAATCAAATTTAAGAAAAACAGGCACAAATGGCAAAGACAATTCAAGGTACATCAGAACAACCGCCAGCGCCGTCAATACACCGGCTTTGGCTACCCAATGTGCCCGCTCTTTTGCCTTTGAATGATTGGTTACAACCGTTTTGTTTGTCACGATTATCATCCTTTCGCTGATTTTTTTCATGTCAACCGGAACAAACCGTCAGGATAAAAAAAGCCCCTGGTTTCAGGGGCTTTTATGCAATCATAGGATCGCTGTTTCCTTCCATCCAGACTTTACTGTCGGCCCAGGATTCACACCTGGTCAGCTGCATCCATTGTTGGCAATGGAACAGGTCGCGGGCTCGTTCCTCCAGAAGAGGACATCACCACCGGTCGGGATTTTCACCCTGCCCCGGAAAACATGTTTAACTTATTATATCATGAGATGCAGCTTTTTCAATCTCCCTATTTTTGAGAATTATTTCGTTTGTAACCATTTTTAGCCATTTTTATGTCTCAAGACACGGCTAAGCACTTAACTTC
>JAGPFK010000004.1 GCA_018056585.1 Clostridia bacterium
TTATTTGATGCCATCAACATAAAACAAAAAGAAGCGATTGAACAAGCTGCAGACTTAATCGTTGACGCCGTAAAAAAGAAGGGCGCCGTCCACGTTTATGATACGGGTCATATCATCAACAGTGAGCTGATTAATCGAGCGGGTGGCCTGGCTTTGCTTAAACCCCTGCGCTTCACTTTTACAGTCGAGGATCCGGTCTTTCCAAGAGAGGAGAAAAACAGCGGCAATTTAGAAGGTTTGGGCCGATTAATCATTGAAAAATCAAACGTTTTGCCGGGTGATGTCATGATTATTGGTTCGGTTTCAGGTAAGTCGTCCACTGTCATCGACTTGGCGTTGGCAGCCCGCGAAAAAGGCGCCCGTATTATTGCTGTGACTTCACCTTTGTATTCTTCATCCGTTCAGTCCGAACATTCATCGGGTAAGCGCTTATATGAGTTGGGGGATGTGGTGATTGACAACGGTGCCCCCATTGGTGATGCGGCTATACCGGTTGAGGGGCTGAGTAATCCTTTCGGTCCGGTGTCCGGTTTGGGCGCCGCCTATGCACTTTGGCTGGTTTGTGCTGAAGTCGTTGAAAAAATGCTGGCGCTGGGTCTTGAACCGACGGTCTATAAAAGTGTTAATTTGCCAGATGGCCGTGACCATTATCAGGAAATGAGCAAACGATACGAGGAAAAAGGCTATTAAGGACGAAAAAGGAGATGGACTCATGCCCCAAAAGGTGAAGAAAAAATGGCGCAGAGAACACAATACCTTGTTGGTGATGGCAGCTCCCACTATTGTTTATCTTATTTTGTTCTGTTACATCCCCATGGCCGGTTTGATTATGGCCTTTCAGAATATGAATATTACTTTGGGGGTGTTTAAAAGTCCTTTTGTCGGTTTACGGAATTTCGAATTTCTATTCACATCCACAGATGCATTTATCATCACAAGAAACACCGTTCTTTATAACCTGATTTTTATTGTTGTCAACATGGTTGTATCTGTGTGTGCTGCTCTGTTGCTGAGTACTTTGCGTTCTTCTCTTTATGCCAAAACCATGCAGACCATTTATATGATGCCTTATTTTTTATCCTGGGCAGTGGTTGCCATTGTTGTCAATGCTTTTCTGGACCGTGATAACGGACTGGTTAATATGATCATGGAGAGAATGGGCAGGAAAAGCACAACGAATTGGTATCACCAAACGCGAATTTGGCCGCCTCTTCTTGTGGCTGTCAATGCATGGAAAAATGTAGGGTATCAGACGGTTCTTTATTTGGCTGTTATTTCGGGCATTTCCACAGATTATTATGAAGCGGCTGTTTTGGATGGGGCCAGCAATTGGCAGCAAGCGAAGTATATTACAATTCCGCATCTGAGATTTATCGTTGGCATTTCAATCATTTTGGCTATGTCTAACATTTTTCGAGGTGATTTCGGGCTGTTCTATAATGTACCGATGAACAGTGGTCGTCTTTACCCTGTTACGGATGTCATCGATACCTATATTTATCGATGTTTGACTTATCTGAATAATGTAGGCATGTCAACGGCCGCAGGTATGTATCAGTCTGTTGTTGGGTTAATCATGGTTCTCATTGTGAACTGGATTATAACAAAAATAGATCCTGAGAGCGCCATGTTTTAAAGACCAGGGAGGATAGAGTATGGCTTCTGAAACTCGGTCATCCAGAAGACTCAACGTCATAACGCCCGGATGGAATGCTGTTTTTTCTGTTCTTCTGGCTATCATCGCACTTTTCATTCTGATACCGATGGTGCTCATTTTTATCATTTCATTTTCAAGCGAGCTGAGCATCGCAAATAGAGGCTACAGCTTCTGGCCCGAAGAATGGTCGCTGGATGGCTATCGGTATTTGTTTAAAACAGGAGATCAGCTGCTCAATTCATATCTGATTACTACTTTTTATTCAGTGGTTGGTACGCTGATGAGTATGACCGTGATGACGATGTACTCTTATGTCATCGCGCAGCGAAATTTTCCTCTTTGCCGTTTTTTAACGTGGATGCTGTTTTTTACCATGCTTTTCAGCGGGGGGCTTGTTCCTTCCTATATCCTTAATGTTCGTTATCTTCATATCAACGACAGCATCTGGATTTTCCTGCTTCCATCATTGGTGAATGCTTACTATACGATTATTTTGCGTACCTTCATACAGACGACCATACCGGAAACGCTTTTTGAGGCTGCTAAAATAGATGGCGCTGGTCATTTCAGGGTCTTTGTCAGTATCGTCCTGCCGCTGTTTAAAACAGGTATTGCGACTGTCAGTTTGTTTAATATCGTTTCCAGATGGAATGATTGGTTTACCGGCATGCTTTATATTCAAAACCCAAAATTAATTCCGTTACAAACGATGTTGACCAAAATTCAGAATTCCATTGAATTTCTTAAGCAAAATGCTTCGATTGCCGCTACACCGGATGGTATCGCCCTTTTGCGTTCATTACCGGACGAAAATTTACGCATGGCCTGCACCGTTGTTGTTATTCTTCCGATTCTCCTTGCCTATCCGTTTTTCCAGCGCTTTTTTGTGCAGGGACTCACCGTGGGCAGCATCAAAGGATAGCAAAACACATGGATTCTCGCGCTATAACAGCCTTTAAGGTATAACAGGTTATTGTCTCCCGTTTGATGATACACCTTTTCGGTTCAGTTGCCCGATCGACTGAAAAGGTGATCATAAAGGTAGCCGTCTGTTTTCAAAAGGAGTCGTTTTCACTAGAAAAGGAGGAAAGAAAATGCAACAAAAGATGAGAAAATCCATCATCATTTTAATGGTCTGTCTGCTGTTCGTTTTCAGTGTGGCTTGTGAAAAGAGCCAGACAACAGCAACATCCGGAACAAAAACATCTACAACCGGCACCTCAAAAACCAGTTCTTCAGGCGAAACAACGAAATCTGGTTCGGAAGAACTCGAATTTGTAACTTTTGATTGGTATCTTGGCCTCAATCCCATGCCTGATTGCCAGATGGTTAATGACGCGGTCAACGAATACCTGAAGGAAAAGATCAATGCCAATGTCAATATCTATTATTGGGAAGCCAAAGAGTGGGAAGAGAAAATGACAACCATGATCAGCGCAGGGCAAGATGTCGGAGTGGTTGGCTTTGGCAGCCAATCTAAGCTGGATTATGTTGTCCAGTCAACCCGCGGTTCTTTCTATCCGCTCGATGACTTGCTGGCTCAATATGGTCAGGGAACCTGGGCTTTGTTTGATGAAGGCATCTGGGATTGCATGCGTATTAAAGGAAAAATATATGGCATCCCATCCCTCAAAGATAACTGCTATATTATTTCAATGATTTATAATGCTGAAATGGCCGACGCTTTGGGGCTTGACATGGATAGTGTTCAATATAGCAATTGGCGCAACATCGAAGGTTTCCTTTTTGACGTCATTGAAAAACGCGAAGCGATGTTCCCGGAATATAACGAATACCCGCTTTGCGGCGGAGCCGGACTTGAATCTCCGTACAATTTTGCGGTTGAGTCATTTTTGAATGACAGTTTCCTTTGTGTCTGCAATATTGATCCTTTCTTTGATGTGGCCGGTTACGATGACGACACGGTTTTTAATCTTTACGCAACAGATGAGTACCGCGAGTTTTGCAAGAGCCGCCAGCGCATGGTGGAACGCAACATCTTTGCCTATGATTACACAGGCAAAGATGAGTGGAACTATACAGGTGGTATGTTTGCCTGGGTAGGCTGGGGCTATACCTATATGCAGGAGCACTTATTCGGTGATGCGTTTACGACAAAGATGATCGTGTCGGATCACATCTGGACAGACACCAACAACTATTTCAGCGCGGGTACCGCGATCTCCGCCAATTGCGCCGTTCCAGAGCGGGCTATGATGATGTTGGAACTGGTTAACACCGATCCCGATTTTGCGACCATGATGCGTTTTGGCATCGAAGGAAAGCATTACATCATCAATGAAGAGGGCAAAATGCAATTTGAAGGTAGTGAGCGAAACGGTGGCAAAAGAGAAGATTATGGATATTACTACTGGTACGCTGCTCCTGTTGGCAACCTGACAATTGTACGGGCGCCGGAAAGCCTGGTTGGTCCGGATGGAATTATGTTAAAACGGATGATTGAGTACAACAACACAGCAGTCCGTCCGAATCACATGGGTTTTGTTTTCGATATAGAGCCGGTTTCAACGGAACTTGCAGCCTGCACCAGCGTTGTTATGGAGTATCGGGATGTGTTACGCAATGGCCAGCTTGAATCTCAAGAGGAAGTTGACACCGTTGTTGATGAGTTTGTGGCCAAATTGGAGGCCAACAATGTGCAGAAAATCATTGATGAAGCACAGAAACAGATTGATGAATGGAAAGCATCCAGGTAAAGGACAAAGCCTGATCAAGAGAATTGAGTTACCGCTTTAAAACGATACCCTCATCTGGAGTTCTTCCCTCTGGATGAGGGTATCCGGTCAACATGAGGTATTTTATGTCCACATTAAAAATTTGTGATTATATCATGCCGGCGGCTGCTTTGGGAGGATTGAATCCGCTCCCGGATATTCAGCCCATCCAGACCAGAAAAAAAATTCACATCGATGAAAAAACCATTACGCCGGAGGAAGCTCAATATATGGGATGGGCTCCCGTGCATAGCATTTTGCCATATCAATTTCAGGATGGCTATAATCGAACACGACGCTTGCGTTCTTTTAAGTCTTTTGTTCTTGAAAATGATTATATCAAAGCTACTTTTCTTCCGGATGTGGGCGGCAGACTCTGGTCTTTGGTTGACAAGACGACCGGCCGCGAACTGATTCACAAAAATCCTGTCTTTCAACCGTGTAACCTGGCCATTCGAAATGCTTGGGTTTCGGGCGGTGTTGAATGGAATATTGGTGTTATCGGGCACTCTCCGTTCACAGTAGATCGCGTCTTTGCCGAACGTCTGCAGCTTCATGATGGCACACCTGTTTTAAGACTGTATCAATATGAACGTATCCGAAAATTATTTTTTCGCGTCGAAGCTGTTCTGCCTGAAGAAGCACGCTGCCTCTATATCAGAGTTCGCATTGATCATCCGCTTTTTGAAGACACGGCTGTTTATTGGTGGAGCAACACCGCTTATGATGAGCGGGAAGATGTACGTGTGTTGGTACCGGCTGATCGTTCCTTCCGTTATGGATATGGAGGACAGTTAACCAAGGTCAATATTCCTGATATGCCTTTTGATGGAACAACCATTGATGTGAGTTGGCCGACTCATTTAAACCAAGCCATGGATTTTTTCTTTGATTTGCCGGAGCATCAGCGGCGCTGGATCAGTGCTGTCGATGGCACCGGATACGGACTTATCCAGTCATCAACTGATACACTTCGCGGACGCAAGCTTTTTGTTTGGGGAACAGGGACAGGGGGACGTCATTGGCAGACATTTCTTTCTGTCCCCGGCTCTGCTTATTTTGAAATTCAGGCAGGACTGGCGCGCACCCAATTGGAGCACCTGCCAATGCCGCCTGGTACCACCATTTCCTGGACCGAGATGTACGGTCCGATCAAAGTTGATCAATCTGTTGCGCATGGGAAAGACTGGAAAGCGGCAACTGAATCCGTTGAGAAGGCGTTAGAGAAGGCCTATCCACGCGAACACCTGGATGCAATGCATGAACAACTGAAAAGACAACTTGATTCGAAGCAGGGGGAGCTTCTTCATGTGGGTGATGGGTGGGCCTTTGTTGATCAGGCTTTATATGGTTCGGATTTTACCAACCCAGGCCTGCAATTTCCCAAAAGGCGTCTGGGTAAAGAAGAACGCATGTGGCTGAACTTAATAGAAAAAAGAACGCTTGACAACAAAAATCCCTTAGAGCCGCCTGGCAGTTATCAGGTTGGTGCTCCTTGGGCCAAACTGCTTCGGGAAACAATTCAGGAAGGCGGCAGTCGCAATTGGTTTGGCTATTACCATTATGGTGTCATTTTGGCTCATGCCGGAAAATGGGAAAAAGCGAAAGAGGCCTTTGAAAAATCCCTTTACGATGCTGAAAATCCATGGGCTTTACGTTGCCTGGCATGGATGAAGCAACAAAATCTGACGGATCAAAAGGCAGATCAAAATGAAGCGGATATCGAAGCATCAAAGCTCTATCTCAGGGCTGTTAACCTAATAAAAGAACGTCATCTTGTTATTGAGGCCATGCACGCTTTGCAAAAATGCGGCCGGCCCGATCACATTTTGTCGCTTTATAACGATTTACCCTCTTCCTTGCGCCAGAATGGCCGGATTAAAGTTTTTTTGGTCGAGGCGCTTCTTGATCTTGGGCAGATCGAAAAAGCAGAACAAATGCTTCGAAAGCCATTTAACCTTTATGATATTCGAGAAGGAGAAATCAAGCTCTCAGATCTCTGGTTCCGCCTGTGTGCCATCAAACATGATCCTAGCCGCGTATGGGATGAGGACTTTCTGAAGGAAATCCGAAATCAATATCCACCGCCGGCACACTTAGATTTCCGTATGAAATAAAAGTGAATTCACTAACGCATCAGAAAGGCCCGGTTTTCAAGCCGGGCCTTTTCAGGCCGGTTCCAACTGTCCCGGGCATCATTGGATCTCTGAAAGAACATCGTATGGTCAACTTTATCGTCAGATCAACCTTTAACAAAGCCAGCTTGAACCAGCCTATCGAAGCAATAGTTAAAAACAGCTGGATAGAAGACACGCCGATTGTATTGATTAAGGCTGAAGCCGCTTTGTGATCAATCGATGAGACTGTACAGCTTTCCTCCTCCCTTAAAAATGAATCAGCATTTTAAATAAATTGACATCATTTTTAATCAAACTTATATTATAATAAAAATAAATCGGCTCAATCCGGCTTGGATCATAAAAATACTTCATTGCCATTTTAAACCACAAACATCGGTTAGGCCGATCAAAAAATTGATATAAGGGATTGAAAAGGTATGGCAATATCACAACCCATGATGATTGTTCGATATTTACATCAGTACATTAAGCGTAACCTGGACAAAGATCTGACTTTGAATCAGCTGGCCTCTCATTTATCATTTAACCCTTCTTATCTGTCTCGGATGCATCGGGAGGTCACCGGCATCAAACTATCAGACTACATTTGCACAGCCCGCATTGAACATGCCAAAGGATTGCTGGAACATACCAACAAAAGCATTGCGGATATTGCTAAAGCCGTGGGCTATGAAAACAGCAGCTGCTTTTCCCGTGCATTCAAACGACATGAAGGGATTTCGCCGAGCAAATATCGTGCCTACAATAAAATCGGAAAGGACTCCTGGCCAATCTTTAACGATTAAGAGTTTTTGCTCTTCTTTTGTCGGTTTATGACAGATGAGGACGGCTTATCAAGCCGTCTTTTTGCTGTAATCTGAAAAAGAGGTGATGACTGTGTATCGAAACGCCTGGCTCGGCTTCGCGTGCTTCATCGTTATTGTCTTTTACATCTGTATTGAACAGAATCATACCGGGGCAAGTCGTGAGCCTGAACAAATTGCAACGTCAATGACTGAAGCGAGGGCTGCTCCCCTATGCGAGTCGCCTTTATCTGACCTTGCCAGATCTGATGTGGTGAAAACCAACCAGGTTTTTAGTATGACCATTACAGCAACCCCGTCTATTGGCTATTTTTCTGGACAAATAAATTGCCTTGGAGAAGTCATTCCTCAGGATCACAAACGATTGATGGCTGGAGAACGATTGAATCTCAGCTTGATGTTTAGTCAGGAACCCCAGTCTATTGAAGTCATTCTGAACGGAAAAATCTGGCATTTTAATGTTCCGCCAGGTGTCACACGTTATGAAACCGGTATCATATTACCGGATTGGGAACCGACCATTTCCTTTAGCGGTGAAAGACTCAACCCCCCTATGACGCTGACTGTCCGGGCCAGAGCTCGATACGATGCGGGATTAACCACAGAACAAAGCATTTCCGGGTTTGAGCTGACAGGAGATGTCCGCCAACTGGTGCGGGTTCAACCCATTCGCCCTTAAAACGGCAATGAATCGGACGGCTGATCTGGTCTGAAGATTTGGACATCAGGCGGATTGTTCTCAAAAGATGGTACTTTTTCATTCGGCAGAACAGGGATGGGAATCTCACCCTTTTGTACATTATTTTTATGATCTGATTGATGACCTGAAAAGGTATGTTCAATTAAATCAGGATGTTGTGTAAAAAGGTAACAAAAGTTGTTTTCGCCATAGTAAGAATAAAAATAGGCGGCTGGCCAGGCGGAAAAATCATCAACATAACAAAAAATGGGATGATTAAGTTTTCTGGCTGCCTTAGCCATTGTTTTGAAGTCCGTTACCTTCACGCACCACGCCGGATCCCACGCTTTGTCACCAATCATAATCAGCTGGCCACGTGAAAGACGTTTCATTTTATTTAATTTGCGGCTAAAAGTATCCTTTTGTTGGCTGCTTGTGGTAAAAAGCAGCAAAAGCAGAGATGTCAGGCTTAAAATGGCGGCTACAAGGAAAAACGGCCAGGGAATACGATCAAGATAAACGCGATAATGGATCTGTTGATAAATCGGCTTTGTTTCAGGATTGGCATTTTCTGTTTTTGTCATCCTGAACACAGGATGATTTAAAGGAATGAGAAGCGAGGCCGTTTCATTTATTGTAATGGGACCAGCTGGTAGCTTTGTAGTAAACTGGACTGAATAGGTGAGTAACAATTCATATTCCAACGTTTGTTTTAACTGCGCGTTAAGATCAGCAGCACGTTTACGAAACACATCCAGATCAACAATTTGAACATGTTCGGATCTTAGAGTTGATTCATCGGAGTAAAGGCTTGATGGGTCACTGAAAATAGGTTCTTCTATTTGGAACAGAATGGGCTTTTCATCACCTGGCTCATGCGCCTGAATCGTCGCTTTCAAAACAGCCTGTGCTTCAGCAAAAACAGGCCGGTCTGTTTCCATTAGAATGGTGAAGGTTGGTTCCACCGCAGCCACCAATTCATCCAGATAAGAGGCGTTGGCTGAAGCTTCATGAGCTCCCGGAATAACATCAGGCTTAAAAATGACGCGATAATTAACCGTACTTTGCGTATGGTAACGGAGAACCATTGTTCTAAAACTCAAAATCCATGGCTTCCAAGAGGCCAGGCCCGCTAAAACGGATACCAAAATGAGGAGGGTTAAGATCAAAATGAAAAAGTGCCGGCTGAATCGATTCATCACATGACGTTTGTTTCGCCGTTCAGATGCAGCCGCCCAGTCTGGTGCGATCTGCTGTGACTGTTCATTACGAGCACGCTGTTTCATGATGATTTTCCTCCCGATTCTGTCTGACAAGCAACCGATTCGTCCTTCGAAATAAAGTAAACACAAGCTGATTTTAGCATGAAACAGAATGGGACACCAGCAAAATCAGTCAATCGCACAAACGATCAGGAATAAATGTTACAACTTTTCGTCATATGTTACCAATTTGTTACACAAAAATTGACAACGGCATAACATCAGATTATAATACGCCTATAAATTGCCAAATAATCATCCAGCAAAGCACAATGCAGATCAGATAAAGCTTGAATTATAGAGATGTGTTATTTGTGCGTATAAGTTTATTAAGAGAGGTTAATATGAAACAGCAGACAACACACATGGTCGGCCTCACGCTTGCGGCCTTACTGGCTGTCACATCAGCTGTCTTGCCTGATCAGGATGTCCTATTGACGCTGGATCAAACCAAAATACCGGCTGAAGTGATTATCAGAACGCCAGAAGAAACGATTCAAAGGATGACATTTCAACATACTTTAATTGATGCCATTGACGAAGCAGGCATTACGCTTGGCGAGACGGATTTGCTTAGTTTACCGGATGACACGATTCTAGAACCGGGCCAGACCTATGATGTGACGGTGAAGCCAAAAGGGTATGTGACCTTGAATTGGAGTGGTTTTGAGCTCGGCACAAGTTCAGAGATGATGTCAATGGGCGATCTCATGGCTCGTTCTGGCTTTAATGAGCTCGATGCAGATGGCAGCGGTTTATTAGTGCAGAACAAAGAAGAATCTGCTTCTGCAGACAATGGTGAGATCACCTATATTCAGATTGAGAAAAAAATAGTGCGCCAGTATGAAAAAATCCCTTTCAGCACGGTTACGATTGATGATCCCACTCAGTATGTTGGCAAATCGAAGGTTCAGACAGAAGGCGAGCCAGGCGAGCGAGCTCTTGTGTTTGAAGAAACATACGAAAACGGCATTTTTGTCAGCTCAGAACAAGTTGATGTGGAAATTATCAAGGAACCGGTCCAGAAAGTCATACTGAAGGGAACAAAGGAAAAGCCCATTATCTCAAAAGTAAATCGGCGTACCGACAATAAAAAGGTTGTAGCCAATTTTAATAAAATTAAGGATCTTCTGATTAAAAACGGCAACGCCAATTACAAATCATTCAAAGACAACGGGGATGGGACCATCACTGTGGATGGAAAAACCTTCACCTATATCCAAAAGGATAAGCGTGTCATCACCATGTATGATGGACTCGAATGCTGTCTGCAAAAAGGCTGTCATAACCCGCCGATTAATCACAAAACGGCGAGCGGCCTATCGGCTTGTCGAGGTGTGGTCGCAACGTATGGTTATCGTGATAAAAATGGTAACTTTATTGGAACAGCCTTACCTCTTGGAACCATTTTGTTTATTGAAGGTTATGGCCTTGCTGTTGTGGCTGACGTTCATGGTGTCAGCAGTAATCCAAATCTGCTCGATGCTTGTTATGATGCTGGCGAGATCAGGAGCGGAGCGGTCACGTGGGGCAAAAGAACCAAGCGTGTCTATATTATTTCATTGCCTTAATGGATCGTCACGAAGCAGAAGCACTTCTGAAACAATTTGGCATTTCTCCCAAACGAAGCTTGGGTCAGAGCTTTCTGGTGGACCCAAAAGTTATTGAGTCTGTTACGAAACAAGCAGAGCTGACTCGGGAGGATCAGGTTATAGAGATTGGTCCGGGGCTGGGCGCCTTGACAAAAGAACTTTCAGAAAAAGCCGGACGAGTGATCGCTATTGAGATTGATCAACGTCTTATCCCTGTCCTGGAGCATGTGCTGGAACATGAACAAAACACTATTATATACCATCAAGATGCTTTGAAAGTGAATTTGAATCAATATTCTGAGGATTGGAATGGCTCCACGCTTGTTGTTGGGAGCCTGCCTTATTACGCTACAACGCCTCTTATTGAAAAAGTGATTTGCGAGCTGCCCAAAAGCAGGCGGCTCGTTTTTATTATGCAAAAAGAAGCAGTTGACCGGATTTTGTCAAAACCCGGGAGCAAAACATATGGTCCGACGTCTGTTCTGATTGCTCTTTATGGAACCGCAAAACAAAGCATAATGGTCTCACCCCATTCTTTCTGGCCTCAGCCTCATGTGTTATCACAGGTCCTGATTATTGATCGCTTGGGTAAACCTCAGTCTGATTCCGATGTCAAGCCAGTCGCTTTGCCTGAAGATGTTTCTTTGTGTTTTAGCTTTCTTCACTTTCTGAGACAATGTTTCAGCCAACGAAGGAAAAAATTGATTCATACCTTACCGACCAGACCCGATCAATCAGCCGAAGCATTGCTGACGCAATGCGGGCTTTCTCCTGATATCAGACCAGAGCAGGTTGCACCTGAATCCTATCGACTACTGTTTGAGCTGTGTGATCTGGTATAATCGAATACAAAGATACACAAGCAAAAAGGAGATTGTCACACACCGGGTGACTTATATGTAAAATGAATTTAGATTTGATGGGAAAAAAAGCTTTGGTCACAGGGTCAAGTCGGGGTCTTGGACAAGGCATGGCAGAAGCTTTGATGGAAGCCGGAGCTGAGACGGTGATTATGAGTCGTAGCCCGGCCATTTATGAAAGAGCTGATGCTTATCGGGTGCAAGGGTATCTTTGCCATGCGATCCAAACCGATCTCTCAACAAAAGAAGGAGTCGAACAGACCTACCATAAAAGTAAAGACGTTTTACAAACATCACCTGATATTTTAGTCAATGCAGCTGGTATTCAGCGTCGTCATCTGGCTTCTGAGTTTCCTTACCGTGACTGGCGTGAGGTTCTTTTTGTGAATCTTGATGCTGTCTTTTTACTTTGCCAAATGGCTGGGCGTGAGATGATCCAAAAAAGGCATGGTAAGATCATCAATGTTGCTTCAATGATGAGCTTTTTTGGTGGCGTCAGAATTCCAGCCTATGCGGCAAGTAAAGGTGGGGTGACCCAGCTGACAAAAGCATTGGCGAATGAATGGACAGAGCTCGGTATTTGTGTTAATGCTGTGGCGCCTGGTTACATGGACACGGACATGAATGAGGCCCTGATTCAAGACCCGGTTCGCAACAATGAAATACTCTCTCGTATTCCAGCCGGACGCTGGGGCAAGCCTGAAGACATGAAAGGGATCACTGTTTTTCTTGCCTCTGAAGCTTCTGACTATATAAGTGGAGCCATTATACCCATTGATGGTGCTTACCTTGCACGCTGATTGTGCCAGGCACGAATGAAATGAGGTGTCTGTGGTGGCAAAAGAAGAAATGAAAAAATGTTCAGTTCGCATTGGCGGTGTTGTTTATCAACTGGTTACGCTTGAAAACGAGTCTTATACCCGTCAAATTGCGTCACGAGCTGACGAAATGATCAATCGGGTTCTTCAGGATAATCCAAAATTAAATCAGACCATGGCGACAGTTCTTGCCCTTGTCAATGCCGTGGATGAGCTGACGCGTGGTTATCATCAGATTAAAATCCTGGAAGATCAAAAATCAGAGCTTGAGCAAAAGGCATTGGAAGCAAGACATGAGTTAAACCGGATGCGAGAGCAAAACTGGGAAATGAAAAAGGAACTACTCAGGCAAAGTGAACTCAATCGCGATTACCAGGCTCTGATCAACAAGTTGACCGCAGCACAAGAACCAGAAGAATCAGTTGATAGAAACGATTTACCGGAAGCTGATGATTTTCAGGGAGATCTTTCACCAGTAGATTCAACGGCCAACATAAAGGAATCTGAGAAACCAAAATCCAATGATGAAAATGAGAAAAATAAAATGGATGAACAGACTAGCCTGTCTGAGTCCTTTGAGGGAAACAATCAAGATGCCATGAGCCTGGATCGCATGCAGCAAACAAACCTCGATGATTACTTGCATGCTTTCGGACTTTCGGATGTCGATCATGATCCGATAAAACCAGGATCCTGACAGATTTTATCCAAAAAGCCAGAAGAAGCGTTAAGGAGAAGAGTCATGACAGAAGAGGCGCCATGGGCTGAAGAAGTGATTGTTTTGATTCGTACCGGCTCGGTTGGTCGACAACCGGTCTATGCAACGGACGGTTCAGCCGGCTGTGATCTGATGGTTACTGAAGACTTTAGTTTACAGCCAGGTGAAATACGCCTTATTTCACTTGATTTTGTGATGGCACTGCCACCCGGAGTCGAAGCGCAGATTAGACCCCGAAGCGGTCTGTCTCTTCGCACAGCTTTACGTTTACCGAATTCACCGGGCACCATTGATAGTGACTATCGTGACCCTGTTGGCCTCCTTTTGGAAAATACGTATAGCCAGGCCGATTTGCCCTTACAACTTTTGCGAGATCCATCCCTTGCTTTTGAGCTCAGTAAGCCCGGCCGACGGCTCACACTGACTCAATATATAAAAGAAAAACAACTTGATGAACCGGCTGTCGGAGTTGAAGACACGTTTTTTCAAAAGCTTCAGGTTATGAGTGATTTAGCCAACCAGATCATTTACTTGGATGCATGGAACCAGCCATTTGGAACGCTTTATTTTAAAAAAGGGGAACGCATCGCCCAGATGGTTTTTTCCCGTTATCTTAAAGCCCGCTTTATACCCTGTGACCAGCCGGAAAACGTTGGCTTTGATCGCGGGGGTGGTTTTGGATCGACGGGTGCGTGAATTTTTGAAGAACGGCCTTTGTATGAATTTTGGCGCAAAATGTAAAGGATTTTTAGCAACCTTAAAACACTACTATATTTTAATAATGGGAGTTTTGAGAAGTGAGTGAACTAAATGTTCTTTGGATTGGGAAATATTCTCAGGACTGGGAGATGGAAAGTCATTGCCATTCTTTTTTTCAGATTTTTGGCGTCATAGGAGGAAAAGGGAGTATTCTGATCGAGGAAGAACCTTTTGGGCTTGAAAAAGAAACACTTTATATCATTCCGCCAGACCACCGTCACGTTATCATAAGGGAGGATCTGGAGAATTTGCCAAAGATGCTGGATATTAAATTCGAGGTTCTCGATAATCAACTGGATAGAGACTTAAAGCGGATAAGCCATCCAATTCAAATAAGCCATTTTGATGTATATTCTCATCAATTTGATAAAATGCTTGAGGAAAGCATGTATAAAGAACCCTATTATTACCATTGGATCAATGCTTTTTTTTATTGTTTGTTGGTCCGAATCATCCGCGAAAATCTATATCATCACAATTCTACGCATGAGTCACAGAATCGGTATAATCTATCTGTCCCTGATTTATATCTGGATGTTGATATTAAAGCTGTCCTTCAATACATCTATGATCACTACACAAGGCCAATCAGCCTAGATCAACTTGCCCGTATAGCCGCTGTAAACAAGACTAAATTAATAAATGTATTTAAAGATATAATAGGTACAACACCGATTCAATATATTAATCAGTTGCGTTTAAGAAAAGCTCGAGAATTACTGATTAATACAGATATTAACATCGGAGAAATTGCAAGATTATCTGGATTCCAAAATATACATTATTTTAGCCGATATTTTCAATCAAAAGAGAACTGTTCGCCGAGAGACTTTCGAAAGAAAAATAAAAACAATCGATTTTTTGATTTATAGCCGTGAATTTCTTACTTTGAGTATTCCTTAATGTTCCCCAAAAATGAGACATATAAGAAAAGAACCGAATACAAATGAGCCGAGAAATATCAGGTCGCACTCGTAGATGTTACATATCCATGGCGGACTTTTATTTATTATAAGGTTGCAGCAGCCAGACCCAATCTCTTTGCTCATTGGGAAATGGGCGTACGCCCGACGGCTGATTAAGAAGAGCCGGATGATGGGAGACGTGTGAAAGTCTGGTTCCGGTATGCCTTGCAAGGGGCACAGGAGATGGGAGGAGGCCTCCCGGCTGTGTACAGCCACAGAT
>JAGPFK010000247.1 GCA_018056585.1 Clostridia bacterium
GTGCAACATCTACGAAAACGGGTACATTTCGAAGTGTTCGGGAAATTCCGCCTGGTCCTGTGGTATCGCCGACTGTGTGAAAGACGCCATATTGTTCCGGGATGGTGTAGTCCGCATGCATCGCCTCCAGGCCGCCGGTAGAAATAGAAAGGCAAACAACGTTGGCGCCGTCCAGAGCCGGTTCAAGCTCGCTCGACTCCACGATCCAGCCCGCTTCATATTGATCATTTAATCGTTTGCAGTAAGCTGTCATGAGAGCCAATGCTTTCGGGTCGATATCGACAAGGGTTAAACAACTCTCCCTTAGCGCTTCCTGCTGAAACAAATCATTAGCAAAAGTGGGTGTCCAAAGGACACTTCCGCCTCCAATCAGCACGATTTTAGACATTTTGGGCCCTCCTCGTATAAATCATCGATTGTCCACATCGGGTAATCGCGTCAGCTCCTGAAGCGGAGTCTGTTTAAATCCTGGATAATTTGCATCAAAAACAAGGGTTTTACAGCGCGTCAGGTCCATATCATCCGTACAACGAACAGGGTCCGGATAAATCCGGATTGAGCTGTTCAGTCGAGCATAGACCGGGATCAGGTGAAGTGGCCAGGTTTGTAAAGGCAGATACCGGCCGCCTTCCAGTACCTCTCCACTCCAAAAATTGACCCATGACCCAAAAGGTAAATAAATACGGCGCTGCCCTTCTTTATTTAGGACTGGAGCAACAAGGAGATTGTCACCACAAAAAAATTGGTCGTCAATTGTCCAACAGATGGGATCTTCCGGATGGTCAAAAACGAGAGATCGCATCACTGGAAAACCGCTTGCACTCGCCTTTTTACCCTGGTCAACCAAATACGGAATCAGAGCATAGCGAAGTTTCCAAAAGCTTCGGACGAGGTCGGCAATTTTAGGGTACTCATACGGCTCACGGGCTGACGTCCCATGGTAGCGCATGTGTGACATAAAGACAGCGGCCTGCGTCCACCGAACATAAAGAATATCGTCCGGCCTGTGATTCATGAATTCAGGCAGGCCGTGAAAACCGGGTACATCGCAACTCCAGAATGCGAATCCGCTCAGGCCGATTTGCAAACCGCCGCGAATACTGCCTGCCAAGCCGTCAAAGGTGCAGGCACAATCTCCGCCCCAGTGAACGGGATAGCGCTGACAGCCTATCCAGCCGGCTCTGGCCCAAATGATGCCTTCGCCTGTCGTTTCTTTTGTAACTTCATAAGCTGCTTTCTGATAAAGAAGGCTGTAAAGATTATGAAGCCGATACCATGGCAGGCCAAGATAATCTGCTTTTTCATCGATGGATTCGCCAAAGTCCGTTTTGATGACGGCCGCGCCCATTTGCAGAAGATGACGCAAAAGACCTTGATACCAGCGGACAGCCTCCGGATTTGTAAAGTCAATGTGTCCTCCATAATCAGCTTTGCCAAAATCTGATTCATCGCTTCTTTGTTCTTTGATGGGGGCCAGATAGCGATTCTTGACGGCCTCCTCGTAATGCAGGGTTCCTTTCGCTATAGAAGGATTTTGCCATAGAGAAACGCGATAACCCCTGTCCCGCATCTCTTTGAAATAGGAAGGCGGATCCGGAAAAGTATCCGGATTAAAGGCCCATTCACACTGCCAGTCTTTTCTGAACCAGCCTGTATCAAGGTGAATCACGTCACAGGGAAAATCTTCCTCCCGCAAACGATCCGCCACAGTCAGTGTTTCCTCTGCTGAAAAATAAGTCATCCGGCTCATCCAAATGCCATAACTCCAGAGCGGCGTCTGGTGAGGAAAACCAGTCAACAGCCGATATTGATAAAGGATGTCATCCGGCGTATCGCCACCCAGGATAAACAGATCCAGATAACTGTCCTCAATGACGCCCTGCGCAGCCCGGGAAGAAAGATCAGCCAAAGACAGGCGAACGTGAGCGGAAGTCAGGATCAAAATGCCATAGCCGCGATTCGAAAGATACAAGGGTACATTTTTATAAGCCCGGCGGCTGTTTACACCCAATGCGTCTTTGTTTTCGAGAATAAGAGTTCTGCCGGATAAATTGAGTGGCATAAAGCGCTCGCCGGTTCCGACAAACTTCTCATCCGGTGCGGCAGAATGTGCATAAACGAGGCGATTGATTTGATCTTTTCTGGTTATGAACCCTATTCCGATCGACTCCCGATGAAGCGGCGTAAAGGTATCATAAGCCATCCAGGGGACAGCTGTTTTGCCATCTGGATACAGAGTTAATGTGAATTCATCCAACGCAGGAGGAATAAGCGTGCTCCATTGGTGAGCGGGCGGAATGGGAAGGCCGATCTTCGCGACCAGCTGCCGGTCATCATGAATTTTAAAGTCTGGTTCCCCAGGGTCACCGCTTTTTACAACCTGTAAAGGCCTCTCCCTTAATTCAGGATCAATCTGCAGCATTGGATTTTCTTCATCTGATGGCCTGTCGCCGATCGACAAGCGAAGGATCTTATCGCCATAACGAGATATTTCAATTGTTTCGATTCGATGGCTTGCAGCAGGATCCGGTTCAAACAAATTTTTGGTAAACGTCGTGAATGGAAGGGTTATGCGCACTTTTCCATTTTGCTCCTCTGCGTCTGTGGCCCGCAGTCCCAGCCAGACACGATCATCTTTCGCGTCTGGATGATCCAGGTCCAGTAGATCTTCTATCAAGCGGTCTTTCGGTTTCATCTCTATGCATACCTCCTTACAAACATGCCCCCACAAGTGCAAGCAAATCACGGGCTTCGCCTTCATTTTTTGCGTCGTTAACAATCAGATATAACCCTTGAGGCTTTAAAGATTGCAGCAATTTTGGCACCTCATCTTTTTGAGGAAAGAGAACGAGGCCTTTCCCGGCAGCCTGAATACGCTGAAGCACGGGAATAAACGCATGAGTTGGCGGCTGGCCGGCAACTGGAGTCCATTGAATCATGTTCAGACGTTTTAATGAAAGGATCATGTCCAGATGCCGGATTTGTTCCTGACCATCCAGATGATAAATGGATCGATCAAGCCATTCCGTCAATCGGATCAGTTCCGGCATGGCAAATTTTTCAAACATCTGCGGAGAGATCATAACAGAAAAATCAACCTGAAGCTGTTGATGGCGGCCGGCCGTCCATGTGTGCATCCAGCCGTGGGAACTACCTCCAAGGTTGTTTTCGCGAATGGTATCAAAAAGTAAGGTGCTCGAGTGCAGGTGGCCTTCCAGGATTTTGTCAATTGATTTCAAAACCCAGTCCGGACGATCGATCAGGTCCATCAAGAGTTGATTAGAACCACGCAAATGTGAAAGCGCATCGAGAATGCCGCAATTGTCCGGCATAGAAACCATATAGATACCCTGAGCAAGATGGCTGAGTTTTTCCATGCATCTTTTTTCAACGGCCAACATGCCCTC
>JAGPFK010000005.1 GCA_018056585.1 Clostridia bacterium
CCAATATCCCCATCATCTTTCAGAAAGGCGACGATTGGTTTTCCTCGTTGGGAACAGATAAAAGCAAAGGAACCAAGGTTTTTGCACTGGGCGGGAAAGTCAACAATGTTGGCCTGGTAGAAATACCAATGGGCACAACGGTGCGTGAAGTGGTTTTTGACATCGGCGGCGGGATACCCAATGGAAAGAACTTTAAAGCGGTTCAGACAGGCGGCCCGTCCGGTGGCTGTATTCCCGCTTCATTACTGGATACACCAATCGATTATGACAATTTGGTTTCAGTGGGCTCGATGATGGGATCCGGCGGGATGATTGTGATGGATGAAGACACGTGTATGGTCGACATTGCTAAATTCTTCCTCAACTTCACCGTTGATGAATCCTGCGGCAAATGCGCGCCTTGTCGCATTGGAACACGCCGGATGCTGGAAATATTAGAGAAAATCACCGATGGCAACGGAACATTGGAAGACATCGACGCACTCGAAAGTCTTGCTGTGGCCATCAAGGAAGGGTCTCTCTGTGCGCTCGGACAGACAGCGCCCAATCCGATTTTATCTACCTTGCATCATTTCCACGATGAATATGTTGAGCACGTGACTGAGAAAAAATGTCGCTGCAGCGTCTGTAAAGGCTTGACGCAATACTTCATTAATAAAGATTTGTGCAAAATGTGCGGCCTTTGCGCCAAGCGCTGCCCTGTCGGCTGCATCAGTGGTGTGTTAGGAAAAGAGCCTTATGTGATCGATACAACCAAATGCATCAAGTGCGGTGCCTGTATGCAGGCCTGCAAGTTCAAGGCTGTCATCAAGCGCTGATGCTGCGGAAAGGAGCAAAAAAGAACCATGAATAAGGTGAATGTAACCATCGATGGGAAAAACATCAGTGTGCCGTCGAATAATACGATTCTTGAGGCAGCACGGGCAGCTGGTATTAAGATACCGACGCTTTGCTACCTGAAGGGGATAAATGAAGTGGGCGCCTGCCGCGTGTGCGTCGTTGAAGTCGTTGGAGGCCGTAGCCTGTCTGCCGCTTGCGTGACACCCGTTTCAGAAGGCATGATTGTGAAAACAAACACGCCGCGGGTCCGCGCGACGCGAAAATCAACAGTGGAAATGATTCTGTCTGATCACAATCGTGAATGCCTTTCCTGTATCCGAAACGGCCATTGCGAGCTTCAGGATCTGAGCGAACTGCTCGGCATACGTGATGTCCCTTTTAAAGGTGTGCTCAGCCCGAGCCGTTACGATGATAAGTCTGCATCTATCGTCCGCGACTCAAGTAAATGTATTCTTTGCGGGCGCTGCGTTGCTGCCTGTGACAATCAGGATATTCATGTATTGTCATTTATTAACCGTGGATTTAACACAGCTGTTGGTCCTGCCTACGACATCAGCATGGCCGATGCGCCTTGTGTTTACTGCGGTCAATGCATCATTTCCTGTCCGGTCGGTGCTTTGCATGAAAAAGAAGATATCGAGTTGGTCTGGGAAGCGCTCCTGGATCCCAAAAAGCATGTGGTGGTTCAGGCTGCTCCGGCAGTCCGGGCGGCATTGGGAGAAGAATTCGGCTTGCCCATCGGCACGCGCGTCACAGGCAAAATGTTTGCTGCATTACGGCGTCTGGGTTTTGATAAAGTCTTCGATACCAATTTTGGCGCCGACCTGACCATCATGGAGGAAGGCACAGAACTTCTGAACCGCCTTCAGAAGGGCGGGGTGCTGCCGATGATTACGTCATGCTCGCCAGGCTGGATCCGATTCGCTGAGTTTTATTATCCGGATTTTCTGGATAACCTTTCCACGTGCAAGTCTCCGCATCAAATGGAAGGCGCTATTATCAAATCTTACTATGCCGAGAGAAAAGGCATTGATCCCAAAGATATTTTTGTTGTCTCCGTGATGCCCTGTACTTCAAAGAAAACAGAAGCGACACGCGAGGAAATGATGAATCCGACACTCGGCGTCCGCGATGTGGATGCGGTCCTGACAACACGTGAAATCGCTCGCATGATCAGGCAGGCCGGCATCGACTTTAACCATTTGCCGGATGAAGGACCCGATCAGGACCTGATCGGTGAATATACCGGTGCCGCCGTTATTTTTGGCGCAACGGGCGGTGTGATGGAGGCGGCTTTGAGGACAGTGGCCGATCTTCTTGAGCAAAAAGATCTGCCTGACATCGAGTATAAGGCGGTACGAGGTGTGGATGCGCCTGTCAAAGAAGCGGAACTTGAAATCGGCGGGTATCAGCTGCGCATAGCGGTTGCTCACAGCACAGCCGCCGCCCGCAAACTGCTCGATGCCATACGGAGCGGAGAAGCTCCACAATATCATTTTATTGAAATCATGGGTTGCTCTGGCGGCTGTGTTTGCGGAGGCGGCCAACCTCAGGTTCATGCGCAGGATTTGATGGATATCGATCTGCGTGCGTTACGTGCGAAAGTTCTTTATGAAGAAGATCAATTGCTGCCCAAGCGCAAATCGCATCAAAACGCTGACATTGAAACCTTATACAGAGAATATTTAGGCAAACCCAACAGTGAACTGGCTCACCAGCTGTTGCATACCCATTATCACCCAAGAGAGATCTATCCGGACGACGTTTTAAAAAAATAACAGCCGCGCCAGGCCGAAGGTGTTTATTGACAGCAGACCCATTCATTAGTTAATATATAGGCTATGCTTCTATTTTAGATACAGGATTGATCTGAATCTTGACAAATAAATATTGGAGGTGATTGCCATTAACTGGCTATATTTTATAATTGGCCTGGCTGTGGGACTCGTAGCCGCATGGGGCGGGACGGTTGCTTATTATCAATTCGGTTTCAGCAAGAAGACCAAATCCATGCAGGCAGCGGCCGAGCAGGCGGAAGCAGAAGCCGATAAACTAATTGGTGAGGCCCAGAAGACAGGCGAAAACAGAAAAAGAGAACTCCTCCTGCAGGCCAAGGAGGAAATACACAAAGCAAGGCTCGAACTTGAAAAAGATGTTCGTGAAAAACGCGCCGAACTGCAGCGGGAACGAAACCGCATCGAGCAGAAGGAAGAAGCCCTGGATCGTAAAATGGAAATCCTTGAGCAAAAAGAAGAAGCTCTTGAAGCCCGTGTCAGCGATGTTTTGGCTTCTGAAGAAAGAGCCAGGGAACTGGAGCGGCAGAAAGTCTATGAATTGGAACGGATCTCCAGTATGACCGTTGAAGATGCAAAAAATCTGGTTTTGGAAGAGGCGCGGAATACCTATCGTCATGATATGGCTGTGATGCTAAAACAGATGGAAGAGGCAGCCAGAGAAGAAGCAGATCGAAAAGCAAAAGAAATTATTGTAAACTCCATTCAAAGATACGCTTCTGATTATGTGTCAGAGGTGACTGTTTCGGTTGTTCCACTGCCCAATGACGAAATGAAAGGACGAATCATCGGTCGCGAGGGCCGAAATATCCGTGCGATTGAGACGCTGACGGGTGTTGATCTGATTATTGACGACACGCCGGAGGCCGTTATTTTATCCAGCTTTGATCCTGTGCGACGCGAAGTGGCGCGTATCGCAATCGAAAAACTGATTCTTGACGGCCGGATCCACCCGGCGCGAATTGAAGAAATGGTTGAGAAAGCCCAAAAAGAAGTCGACAACGCGATCAAGCAAGAAGGCGAACGTGTCGTTTTTGACACCGGCATGATGGGGATGCATCCAGAACTGATCAAGATGCTTGGTCGCTTGAAATACCGTACCAGCTATGGACAAAATGCCTTGCAGCATTCCATTGAAGTCTGCTGGCTTTCAGGTATGATGGCAGCTGAATTAGGCCTTGATGTGATGATGGCAAAAAGGGCTGGTTTACTCCATGATATCGGTAAAGCAGCTGATTTTGAAATGGAAGGCTCTCATGTTTCGCTGGGCGTGGAAATGGCCAGCAAGTACAAAGAAACACCCGAAGTGATTGATGCCATCAGGTCACATCACGGTGATGCTGAACCACAGTACATCACTTCTGTCCTGGTTGCTGCAGCCGATGCCATATCGGCGGCCAGGCCAGGTGCACGGCGTGAAAATCTGGAAACCTATATCAAAAGGATCCAAAAACTGGAAGAAATTGCCAATTCATTTCAAGGGGTCGAAAAATCATACGCTATTCAGGCAGGCCGTGAAATTCGCATCATTGTCAGCCCGGAAAAAGTGCATGATGAGGATATGATACTCAAAGCGCGGGAAATCTGTCAAAAAATTGAAGAAGAACTCGAATATCCTGGCCAGATAAAAGTTCATATTATCCGGGAAAACCGGGTGATTGATTACGCAAAATAGGCAGCACCTGTTATCTTGAAAAGCATTTATAAAAAGCGGTCAGATCCGGTTTGGTCTGGCCGCATTTTTTATTTTAAACAGCGGCTGTATATGATAAAATAATAGAATCAAACCATAGGAGGAGAATGTTTGCGCATCTTGTTTATCGGCGATCTGGTCGGTTCTGGAGGCAGAAACCTGCTTAAGACCTTATTGCCGGACCTAAAAAAGCAGTATCAAATTGATTTATGCCTGGCCAACGTTGAAAATGCAGCTGCCGGCATGGGAATTACAGCCAGCATGGCTCATGACATTTTATCGTTTGGCGTTGATGTTATGACTTTAGGCAATCACAGTTGGGCCCGGGCAGAACTGATTCAGTCCATCGATCAAATCGACCGGTTGATCCGTCCGGCCAACGGGCCGGCTGTATGGCCGGGGAGAGGCCATTTGGTGTTGAATTCCCCTGAAGGCCGGATTTTGATTTTGAATTTATTGGGACGTGTTTTTATGGATCCGGTGGATGATCCCTTTGTTACAGCCGACCGCATTCTGGATCATTGGAAACGACCGGATGAACCTGGTTTGGCGATTGTAGATTTTCATGCTGAGGCCACATCTGAAAAAGTCGCCATGGGTCTTTACCTGGATGGCCGCGTGGCGTTGGTGGCCGGGACCCACACCCATGTCCAAACGGCTGATGAGCGGATTTTAGAACAAGGAACAGCTTACATCACGGATGTTGGCATGACCGGCCCCGTAAACGGCGTCATTGGCATGGACAAAGAAGCCTCACTGCGTCGCTTTGTCGATCACTTGCCCTCACGATATCAGGTGGCCAAAGGCCCGTCGGCGCTGTGTGCCATCATCGTTGAAGCAGACCCGGCTACGGGACTGGCTGAAGGGATACGGCGCATCAGGGTTGAGGAAAGATCATGAGGTTTCGTTTGATGACAAGCAAACGCAAAAGGCCGGTTTTCTTGTTTGCCTTTTTCCTGATCGCATTTCTTTTGCCTTCCTGTACTTACGAACGAAAGCAAACGGTGCAAACAACGCAGGTGAGCCAAACAACACCAACGCCAACGCCAACGCTGACGGAACAGGTCGTCCGGGGGAAAAGCGGAGATTTGCGAATCGGGTGGCCGAATCGGGAGAATTTAAATCCCCTGCTGGAAACAACAGCCGCAGGCCGCGCCGTTTATGATCTGATATACAGAGGGTTATTCCGGATCGACGCAGACGAACGGGTCAGGCCGGATCTGGCTTCTAACCTGATCGTATCTGATGGGGGGCGGCAGATCTTAATCGCTCTCCAGGAAGGGCTGACCTTTCACGATCAGAGTCCTTTGACCGCAGAAGATGTGGCCGCGGTTCTGCTCTATCTGATGGAACCTGATTGTTGCTCCATCTGGCGATATGGCCTTGAGTCTGTTTCAGAAGTGCGGGTTCTAGATGAACGGGTTCTCGAAATGACGCTGGATCAATCAGATCCATGGCTGCCCTATGCTTTGACTTTTCCGATCATCCCGGAGGAACGGATCACATCGTCCGATTTTGAGCCCATCCCGGGCACAGGCGATTTTTTCATTGAGTCTTACGATCCAAACAACGGCTTGATTTTAAAAACCGCAGAAAGAGCGTCCGATGAAGCCCTTTCAACCCTTGTGGTGCGTGAATATGAAAGCCAGCGGAAGGCCATGCAGGCTTTTGAACGAGATGAGCTTGACCTGGTTTTTTTGGACACGCAAATGTTGTATTATTATAAGGTCAGAAGCCATTTGCGCATGGATTTTTTCACAGGGAATGAGTTATTCTTTCTTTCCTGCAACACCAACGAGGATCGCCCCTTGTCAGATTCTGAGGCTTTGCTTGCTGTCAAGTACATTTTAAAGGATTTAAAGACAAAAGGAGATGCCTTTCTTGGCTGGGCCGAACCCACGTCCCTGGGAATCTCATCATCCAGCTGGCTCTGTCAGGGAGAATCCGGGGCAGAGCCCGTTTACAAGGAACAAGCCGAACCTATAGAACGGGATAGGACGTTGACTTTCATTTTACCAGGCTGGGATCCCCGCCGCACGCAGCTGGCCGAAGCCATCAACGATGCTTTTGCTCAAAAGGGTGTTTCCCTCACCGTCAACAGTCTGGATCAGGAGCAATTCCAGCTTGCCCTGCAGGAAGGTCAATATGATCTGGCGTTCCTCAGCGCTCTGTTGCCTGACAAACCTGAACCTGGTTTTTTTATCCGGGAGCCGGCCCCTTCGGAGTTTTCAGAGCTCGATCAGATCCGGCCGGAGGGAGAGGGCCTTGAGGGGGCCAGACAATGGCGGGAACGCTGGCAACAATTGCTGCCAGCCGAGCGAATGAGTAAGGGAGAATCGAATGTCAACCCTGATTGGCTGCATGCTTTGACAGAAGCTGTGAACCGCTCTCCCTTCGAGTGCCTTTGCCTCCCTTACATGGGCCTGGTATACGGCCAGCGTGTCAGCGGCCAATGCCAGCCCAATCGTTATCATCCCTATGAAAACATGAAGGAGCTTTGGGTATGGTCTGGATAATTTGTATTCTACTTTTAACAGCGGCGGATCAATTGATCAAAGCTGTGATCAACCACAACCTGACACCGACAGATAAAATCACGGTCATCGATGGTTTTTTCTATCTCATTAATCGTAAAAACACGGGGGCCGCCTGGAGTTTTCTGGCGGAACCCACTTGGGGCATCTATTTTCTGACGGTTATTTCGATACTCATGACGATTGCGTTGATCATCGTCTTCTGGCGTTTCAGGCTGAGGTGGCTTCAAGTTTGTCTGACCCCAATCATCGCCGGAAGCCTGGGCAATCTAATCGACCGGATTCGGCTGGGAGCCGTCACAGATTATCTTGATTTTCATTTTGGTTCCTACGTTTTTCCGACTTTTAACTTAGCGGATGCCATGATCGTTGTAGGAACCGGCTTACTGGTTGTGATGCTGCTGAAAAACCAAGACTCAATCAATGCCTTGTTTCCACCCAAGGAAGCTGAATCATCCTGTGACGTAAAGGAGGAAAGTCATGCGGCAGAGCATTCAGATCACTGAAAGCGGCATTCGCCTGGACCGTTTTCTGACTGATCATCTGAAGGGCTATTCCCGCTCTTTTATTCAAAATTTGTTTTCTGATGGACGTGTGACCCTGAACGGAAAAGCGCTCAAGCCATCCTGGAAAACCGTTTCTGGAACTGTGATCGAGCTTGATGAGCCACAGCCGGAGCCGTTGGATATCAAGCCGGAAGACATTCCACTTGATATTATATATGAGGATGAATGGCTCCTGGTGATCAATAAACCACAGGGCATGGTTGTCCATCCCGCAGCAGGTCATCATGAAGGCACACTGGCTCATGCTTTGTTACATCATTGCGGCGGGCAACTGTCTGATCTAAACGGAACCCAGAGGCCCGGCATTGTGCATCGCATCGACAAAGACACATCCGGCCTCCTGCTGATTGTCAAGGATAATCGGGTGCATGCAGCCATCAGTAAGCAAATTCAAAAACATGAGATCCGGCGCATCTATCAAGCGATCGTTCATGGACACGTTGCGGCTGCATCAGGAACCATTGACGCACCGATCGGCCGTGATCCGTTTGATCGGAAACGAATGGCTGTTGTGGCCGGTGGTAAGCCGGCCGTCTCCCATTTCAAAACAATCCGGTCAGGAGAAAAGGCCAGTCTTTTGGAAGTTGAACTGGAAACAGGGCGGACGCACCAGATTCGTGTCCATCTTCAGTATATCGGACATCCGGTCGTGGGCGATCCGTTGTATGCAGAAGGAAAGCCTGATTATGGCTTGTCCGGTCAGGCGCTTCACGCGGGGCAGTTGTCTTTTTCACACCCCATCACGGGAGATGTGCTGACTCTGAATTGTCCGGTTCCGGAGTCCTTCAGAAAAATCATGGAGCAGCTTTTATGAACAGGACAGAACGGTCTCAAAGCAACCGATCAAATGCGTGGCTGCGCCAGCAGATTATCATCTTTGTCATTATGCTTTTGTTCGGATTTATCATCATGAACCATGTCCAATCCGTCAAGGCACAAAGTCCAACGCGTGATGTGGTTGCGCTTTACCGCGAGCGGGAAGAAGAGCTCAAAAAACAAGAGGAACGATATCAAAAGTTATTGGAGGAAAATAAAACGCTGAATGAAAAAAAAGCAGCTTTAATGGAATCCCTCCTGGTTGATCAGGGACGGGAGGAGTTATCCGCAGAATTGCAAAAAGTTCGATTGCTTGCCGGATTTACAGAAATCCGTGGTCCTGGTATCATTTTAACATTGGATGACAAACCTGATTTCGATATTTTGAAGGACACTGAGGCTTCTATTGTCCATGACGGCGATATCCGGCACGCACTTGATCTGCTCCGGAATGTGGGGGTCGCCGGTCTGTCTGTGAATGATCTGCGCATCACCAATGCTTCCTACATCAAGTGCATCGGGTCGACCATTCGTTGCAACCAGTCTCGTCTGCTCCCGCCGTTTGTGATCAAAGCCATAGGCGATCCGGATCAGTTGGCTCAGGCCATCCTGCAAGACATCTTGTTCAGCATGAGGCAGGATCCCGCCATCGGATTGATTGTCACCGTGGAAAAAGAAGAAGAGGTTGTCCTTCCGCCTTTTGCGGAAGCAGATAATTTTGAACGTTATATTACATTATTAGAAGGGAAATGATCATGAAACAGGCGATTTCACGCACAATTGCTCTTACGGTCGTCTGCGTTATTCTCGGCATCCTGATTTCGCTGCAGATGAAAAATGTCAATCTGAATAAAGTGAATGAAGAGAACCTGGCCGAATTGCAGGAAAAGCTGATTGAGTACATTAACAAAAATGCGGAGCTATCTCAACGAAACGCCGAACTTTATGAATACATTCGCATTCTTGAAAATGATAAGGCGTCCGGCAATGCCCAGATTGAATCCATCATACGCGAAAAAGAACGCGCCGCAATTTTTGCCGGCCTTCGAGAAGTTCGAAACTATGGCATCGTCATCAAAATCAGCTGTGGAGAGGATGCCGAGATCAAAGACAGCGTCTTGCGGCAATTCGTCAATGAATTGCGAAATCTGGGCGCGCAGGCGATTGCCATCAATGATGAACGTTTGGTAGCCACATCTGAAATTCGCAGCAGCGGATCTGTGATCATCATAAATGGAAACAGCTACAGCAGAAAAGAACCTTTTGAAATGAAGGCCATTACCGATCCGCAGAATGAGAAATCAATTTTAAGTTATCTTGAATCGGTTAAGGAAGCGATTTTAGCCGACCCGCAGATTCAAAATGACGCCTATAACATCCAGATCACGCCGTTGCCAGAGCTGACGATTCCGGCTCTCAGCGAGGACAGCATCGCTTTTCGCATCGATTTGCTGATGCCAAAGGAATAAAGGAGGACTTTCATGGAAAAAAGAATCCGTATCGATCAGACACAGGCCGCAATGTCCGTTTTCGGCAGCTGTAATGACCATTTAGATTTGATCGAACAGATTCTTCATGTCAGCCTTGAGGTGACAAATGATGGACTGGTCATACAAGGCGATGAGAAAAACGTCACAGAAGCTGTGGCTGTATGCGAGCAGCTATTTGAGATTGATCGGAAGGGACAGCCCATCAGCATGCAGCTGGTGACCTATTTGGCAAATATGGCAAGTGAAGGAAATCTCGAACAAGTTTTTGGCTACACACCGGATTGTGTTTGCGTGACGGCCAGCGGGCGGCCCATCAGAAGCAAAACGTTAGGACAGAAGGCCTATGTTCAAGCCATACGGGACCATGAAATCACTTTTTGCATTGGCCCTGCCGGAACAGGCAAAACGTTTTTAGCCGTGGCCATGGCAGTCAACGCGTTCAGGAGCCACGACGTCAGCCGGATTATCCTGACGCGGCCGGCCGTTGAAGCGGGTGAAAAACTGGGATTCCTTCCCGGTGATTTGCAAAACAAAGTAGATCCTTACATGAGGCCGCTTTATGATGCGCTTCATGAGTTAATGGGTGTCGATCATTATTTGCGCAATCTGGAGAAGGGATTGATTGAAGTCTCGCCGTTGGCTTACATGCGAGGCCGGACACTGGATGAAGCGTTTATTATTTTGGATGAAGCGCAGAATACAACACCCGAACAAATGAAAATGTTTCTGACTCGGCTGGGGTATCGTTCAAAGGCTGTTGTTACGGGCGACATTACTCAGGTCGACTTACCATTTGACAAAAAATCGGGAATGAAAGAAGCCCGGCGCATCCTGAAGGATGTCGAGGGTATTGCTATGATTGAGCTGACGCAAAAAGATGTGGTCCGTAATCCACTGGTTCAGCGCATCATCCAGGCTTATGAGAAATATGGCTCAAAGGGAGGAGGGACCCCATGAAGTTTTCCTCACACGTTCGCATTTTTTTGACCTGGATCGCTTCTATCCTATTGCTGGCTATGGTTTTGTTTGCGATCTATACCGGCTCGATGCCAAAGAAATACATGCTCCGGCCAGGGGACGTGAGTTCCTATGATATTTACGCGCCCCGGAGCATTCCTGATAAGGTGGAGACGGAACGAAGAGCCGCTTTGGCGGCAGCAGAAGTAGACGATGTGATCCTGCGTTCTGAGGAGATTTCAAAAAACGTACTGGAACGGGTGGATCGTTTTTTTCAAATCATTGAAGAGGAACGAGAAAATCCGCCTGTCAAGATCCCGTCGCCTTTACCGACAGAACCGACAGAAAACCAGCCTCAGGAAATTGAACCGATCGAACCCCTGCCGGTCACAGATACAAAAAAGCTTGCTGAACGGATCATTTGGGCCATTGAGCGGGAGCTGGGTCTTTCCGTCAGCGAAGAGGACGCTTTAATTTTTGCGTCTATAACGGATGATCGTTTGGCTGCTTTGTCGGGGCATGTGCGTTCCATGGCGGCTTTGATCATGGCTGATATGGTCGATGAAACAGCCTTGCGACACAGCATCAGCCAGCACGTCGATAACCTTGAAGAGACGATGGTCTATTACAAGGAAGATATAGAGCTCATCACGCGCATACTGAATTTGTTGCTCGAGCCCAACGCTGTTTACGATGCACAAGCGACTGAAAACGCGCGAAAAGCCGCTCGCGAACGTGTCTTAAATAATCCGGTTATGATTGAAAAAGGAACCCGCATCGTTTCTGTTGGCGACATCATCACAGAAGATGTTTATCAATTGCTGTCAGAGCTGGATTTGATTGACAGCGGCCAGTTCGACACCCGGCATCTGGCCGGTATCCTGATGCTGCTTTTGCTCGTTAGCGGCATCGCTCTTTTTTATGTCACGCATGACGAAAAAGAGAACATCAGCAGCCCAGGCGATGTGATCGCTTTGTTGTTGATTCTTTTGATCCCACTGCTGGTTTCTTCCTATCTGGCCCGAAACGCCCCGCTTGCGCCGCCCATTTATTTTGCGGCTGTCCTGATTGCGGTTTATTTTGGCCTCAGAGCATCGGTCATTCTTTCTTTCTGCCTGGCTGTCCTCGTCCTGCCGATGACTAATTTTAACCCCCTGTTTTTGGCCGTAGCGATGATGGGCAGTCTGGTCGCTGCTCTTTTTGCCAGAGGCATCATGCGCAAAGACAATTACGCTTTTATTATTCTGGCCACGGTGAGCACCAATATCCTGATGACCTCCTCTTTTGGCGTTATTTTAAAAGAGGGGTGGTCAGACATTTTGCTCAATTGTGCCTATACGGCAGCCAGCGGCGCCTTGTCTGTTATTGCAGCCATCGGGTTTATGCCGATTTTTGAGATGCTCTTCAACACGGTGTCACCCTTGCGTCTGATTGAGCTTTCGCAGCCAGGACATCCCTTGCTTCGGCGCCTTTTTGTGGAAGCGCCTGGGACCTCACAGCACAGCATGATGGTTGCCAATCTAGCTGATGCCGCGGCGGCGGCCATCGGCGCCAACACGCTGTTGGCTCGTGTGGGTGCCTATTACCATGATATCGGCAAGCTGGAAAATCCCCTCATGTTTGCTGAAAACCAGGAAGACGAAAATCCGCACGACCTGATGCCACCTGAAAAAAGTGTCGAAATCATTCTGAATCACCCGGATGCCGGCGTCCGAATTGGACGTCGCTATCGCCTGCCTAAACCCATTTTGCGTATCATTCACGAGCATCATGGGTCAACGGAACAGATTTACTTCTTGCATAAGGCCAGAAAACTTGCGGAAAACGGGGAACAGACCGATCCGGATCCCAGCCGCTATAAATACCGCTGCCCAATTCCAACAACAAGGGAATCAGCGATCGTGATGCTGGCTGACTCAGTCGAAGCAGCGATGAAGTCAACCGGGGTCAACAATGTAGAAGACGCGGAAAAATTGATCAGGCACGTGGTCAAGCAAAAATTTGAACAGGATCAGCTGATTTCTTCCGGATTGTCTTTCAGTGATGTTGAAAAGATTATTCAGGCCTTTCTTCAGGTCTATACGGGACATTTTCATGAAAGGGTTCAGTATCCAGATGATTATTCAATTCGTCAATCGGCAAAGTAAAGAACCGGTTCAAGACTTCGAAGCGTTGATTCGCCTCGTCTTATCCAAAGCAATGGACCTCTTGTCTTCACAAGAATCAGAAGAGCCCATGCTGGCTTTTTCTGACGTAGCGGCTGAACCTTTGGTTTACATCACTTTTGTCAGCCCTGCTGTTATGCGGCGGATCAACAAAGATACACGAGGGGTCGATCGTCTGACCGATGTCCTCTCGTTTCCGCTTCTTGACATGAAAGACGGGCGTTTTAAAGCCCCGCCCGGTCCGCAGGATTTTGAGCGAACGATGGATGGACAGATACGGCTGCCGCTGGGAGACATCATCCTGGCCCCTAAAGTCGCACGGCAACAAGCCATAGAATATGGGCACAGCCTGGAACGTGAAATGGCTTTTTTGGCTCTGCATGGTTTTTTACATCTGATTGGCTTTGACCACGACCAACCTGAACGTGAAGCGGTGATGACCGCTTTTCAAGAATCGGTTTTATCTGAAGCAGGCCTGTCGCGGCCGCCGGTTGACTGAAAGGAAAAAATGAGATGGACGAATCATTTAAATCAGGTTTTGTCAGTTTGGTTGGACTGCCGAATGCCGGCAAGTCGACCCTGATCAATCAGCTGGCCGGAACACAACTGGCCATTACCTCACCCAAGCCACAAACAACTCGGTTTGTCATTCAAGCCATTGTGAACGAACCTGACACGCAGATTATCTTTTTGGACACCCCTGGTTTTTGCAGGCCACGCAACAAGCTGGACCAGGCGATGCAACGGGGGATCGCGACGGCTTTGGCGGACGGAGATATCATTCTGATGATCACCGACGCGGCCGCTGCTGCCCGGGCTGAAAAAAGCGATCGGCTGCCCCGTCTCGAACAGGAATTACTGGAAAGGATAAAAAAACAAGACAAGCCGGTTGTCCTGGCCTTGAATAAGATTGATCTGATGGCCAAAGAAGCACTGCTGCCGATCATCGCACGTTACAGCAAAGAAGCGCCCTTCGAGGCCATTGTCCCGATCTCAGCACGCGATGGCGACGGCATCGGCGATTTGCTTTCTGAAATCCGGAGATTGCTCAAACCCGGTCCGAAATACTATCCGGAAGAAACATGGACCGATCAAACCGAGCGGCGGATGGTCGCCGAACTGATCCGTCAACAGATCTTGCTGCTGACTCAGGAAGAAATACCCCACGGGGTTGCTGTTGATATTGAATCATTTGAAGAAATAGGGGAGCCTTTTCGCGAACGCGTCCGGATCAGTGCCACCATTTATTGTGAAAAAAATTCTCACAAAGGCATTTTAATCGGAAAAGGAGGCAGCATGCTGAAAAAAATCGGCACACAAGCCAGGGAGGAAATTGAGTATTTGCTTGGTTGTCCCTGTTATCTGGAGTTGTTTGTGAAAGTGCGTGAAGACTGGCGTAATCGCCAGGATGTGCTGCGCCACCTTGGTTTTGTGACACGGAATGGATAGCGATGGCTCATATCAAGACAAAAGGATTCGTTATTCAGGCTGTTCCGGTGGGTGAAAGCGACCGGATTATCCGTATTTTAACGAAAGAGTATGGTTTAATCAGCGTTTCTGTACGTGGAGCCAGAAGAACACGCAGTCCGCATCTTTTATCGACTCAGGTTTTTTCATTCAGCTCATTTGAGTTGTTCTACAATAAAAACAGGTATACTTTACAGTCATCTGAATTGATTGAACCGTTTATGGCGCTCCAGCAGGATCTTGAACGGCTGGTCTGTGCGTCGCATCTTTCAGAAGTGCTGCTTGACAGCCTGCGCGACGACCTGGCACAGCCTTCTTTATATCATCTTTGGGCATACAGCATGCAATCGCTCAGTCAGGATCCGGATCCATATCTGGTGGTTCATTCAGCGCAGATGCGTCTTTTGATGGATATCGGTTTTGCTCCGCGTCTTGACAGTTGTGTTGTTTGTAACCAACCCCTTCATCCTCAGGATTTAAAAGCAATCGCATTCAGTGTCAGCGGCGGCGGCTTAGTCTGCGGCCAGCCTGCCTGCAATCATCGCTTTGCAGATGCCCGCCCTGTTTCAAAAGGCGTCATCCTCTGCCTGCGTCATATTCAACAAGCCCCCCTGTCCCGCCTGTTTCAGTTTTCACTTTCAGATGTGGTTCGTCACAGCCTGATTGAATTATCGGCCGCTTACCTGTCGTATCATATGGAAAAATCATATACAAAGCTCGGTCTGCTCCGGTCGCTCCATTTGGGTAACAATCAGACAACATTCTGATATCTTTTTCATGCACCCCAGAAA